>NZ_RQVC01000042.1:0-221 GCF_003992085.1 Veillonella sp. CHU732 | reverse complement strand
AGTGGACTTGAACCACCGACCTCACGCTTATCAGGCGTGCGCTCTAACCAGCTGAGCTATAGGCCTACATATGAGAGATAATCTCTCAAAACTGAACAATTAAGGTTGGATACAGCTAGCGCATATGCTACGTCTATCCATTACACCAAAGTGTCGACCTAGTGTGACATCTAACATCTTGTGCTAGTGTATGTCTCCCTAGAAAGGAGGTGATCCAGCCG
>NZ_RQVC01000041.1:0-266 GCF_003992085.1 Veillonella sp. CHU732 | reverse complement strand
ATGGTGGAGACGAGGAGATTCGAACTCCTGACCCCCTGCTTGCAAGGCAGGTGCTCTCCCAACTGAGCTACGCCCCCATGTGAGTCTATCTTGTATTCGGAATCTATCCTTATTAGGAATTTCTTCCATCTTAAGATAGGACTTAATATATTAGCTCTTCTTCATCGAAGAAAGGCACTGGTAGGCCTAAGTGGACTTGAACCACCGACCTCACGCTTATCAGGCGTGCGCTCTAACCAGCTGAGCTATAGGCCTACATATGAGAG
>NZ_RQVC01000040.1:0-276 GCF_003992085.1 Veillonella sp. CHU732 | reverse complement strand
CGGCTGGATCACCTCCTTTCTAGGGAGACATACACTAGCACAAGATGCTAGATGTCACACTAGGTCGACACTTTGGTCACCTACATTGTTCAGTTTTGAGAGGTCAACTCTCAAAAGTTGGTATTGACAAGCCTATGAAGTTTGAGTATACTAACTAAGCTGTTCTTTGAAAACTGCATAGAAGATAATAATTTATGAATTGGTCTCTTAGAGTTGACTCTAAGGGTTAGACCAAGCACATAGATTCTCTAAATTAACTTATAAGGTGAGAGCATC
>NZ_RQVC01000039.1:0-343 GCF_003992085.1 Veillonella sp. CHU732 | reverse complement strand
AGCACAAGATGCTAGATGTCACACTAGGTCGACACTTTGGTCACCTACATTGTTCAGTTTTGAGAGGTCAACTCTCAAAAGTTGGTATTGACAAGCCTATGAAGTTTGGATATACTAGCTTAGCACTAGTTCTAGTGCAGATTTTTCTAAAAAATCAATGAATAACAAGGAAAGCGAATGATGCGAAGTTGAAGCGTAATGGTAATTACGTGAGACAAGCAGAGTGAGTTTGACGAAGTTAGGTGCGATTTTATAGAAAAATATACTGTTCTTTGAAAACTGCATAGAAGATAATAAAATTTATGATTTGGTCTCTTAGAGTTGACTCTAAGGGTTAGACCAA
>NZ_RQVC01000038.1:0-527 GCF_003992085.1 Veillonella sp. CHU732 | reverse complement strand
GCTACTGTTGTATCGATAGCATCTACTGTATATGTTGTTACATGGTCAACCGTAGCATCTGTAACCTTCACATTTTTACCAGCAGCTACTTTTACAGCGCCTGCTGCTAAGTCTTTGACTGCATTTTTGCCATCATCGCTTAGGTTACCTAAGGCTTTATTCGCCGCATTATCAATAGCATTACGAGTCGCTTCGTTTAAGCCAAATGTTACTTTACCATTATCACCGGCTACGATTTCGATACCAGCTTTAGCAGATTCTGCAGTCGCCGCTGTACCATCACCTTTAACGAAATCTAAACCTGTTGTTACCGCTACTGTTTTAGCTGCGCCACCATTTGCTTTATAGCCTAAATTAGCATTACCAGCAGCTGTTTGGTTCACCGCTTTAATCGCATCATCTACATAATCTTTATTTGCTGCGTCTGTACCAGTACCTGGTGCACCTACATTTGTTAATTTAGATCCACCGAAGTCTACGTCACCTTTAGCACCTGCTGCACCCGGTTTCACTGTAATAACTGCATT
>NZ_RQVC01000037.1:0-626 GCF_003992085.1 Veillonella sp. CHU732 | reverse complement strand
AAAAATGTGAAGGTTACAGATGCTACGGTTGACCATGTAACAACATATACAGTAGATGCTATCGATACAACAGTAGCGGCTGGAGATGGACTTGAAGTAACTGGTGGTACGGAAGATACTAACAAAGTACGTGCTTACACAGTAGGATTGTCTGTAGATACAAAAGCTAAATTAGCGAAAGTAGACAACTTGGCTAACACAGTAGGCACAATTGGCGCTGACGGTCGTGATGGTAAAGCAGGTACTGGTAAAGAAGCTGCCGATGCAACTGCAGTGGCAGGTGACAAAGGCTTGACTGGCAAAGACGGCTTAAATGGTAAAGACTTAACATCTAAAGTGAATGCATTACGTAACGGCGAAGCTGGTACAGTGGTGTATACGGATGAAAATGGCAACCGTTTAGCAAAAGCTAACGATGGTCAATACTACCCAGCTACTAATGTAGATAAAGACGGCAATGTCTTGAACAATGCACAACCAGCAACAACTGTAGAAGCTCGTTTAGTAAATCCAGATGGTACAACAATTGGTGGTACAACTAAATTAAGCAACATTGCAGATGGTGAAATCAAAGCTGGTTCTACCGATGCGATCAATGGTGGCCAATTACATAGTAAATTAGCTGA
>NZ_RQVC01000036.1:0-626 GCF_003992085.1 Veillonella sp. CHU732 | reverse complement strand
AAAAATGTGAAGGTTACAGATGCTACGGTTGACCATGTAACAACATATACAGTAGATGCTATCGATACAACAGTAGCTGCTGGAGAAGGCTTGTCTGTTTCAGGTGGAGATACAGTAGATACAGCTACGAACAAACGTAACTATACAGTGGCCTTATCTCAAGATACAAAAGATACATTAGCGAAAGTCAGCGACATTGCTAAAGCAGTAGGTGTAGATGGTGCTAACGGCATCGATGGCCGTGATGGTAAACCTGGTACAGGCGCTGATGCTGGTATGGGTAAAGACGGCTTAACAAAAGAAGATGGTCTAAACGGTAAAGACTTAACTACTAAAGTAAATGCGTTACGTAACGGCGAAGCTGGTACAGTGGTGTACACTGATGAAAACGGCAAACGTGTTGTAAAAGCTAACGATGGCAAATGGTATCCAGCTGAGAAAGTAGATGCTAAAGGTAATAAACTGGACGGAGCTACAGAAGTGGCAACACCACAAGCTCGTTTAGTAAACCCAGATGGTACAACAACTGGTGGTACAACTAAATTAAGTAACATTGCAGATGGTGAAATCAAAGCTGGTTCTACCGATGCGATCAATGGTGGCCAATTACATAGTAAATTAGCTGA
>NZ_RQVC01000035.1:0-1052 GCF_003992085.1 Veillonella sp. CHU732 | reverse complement strand
AACATTGCAGATGGTGAAATCAAAGCTGGTTCTACCGATGCGATCAATGGTGGCCAATTACATAGTAAATTAGCTGAAAAAGCTGATAAATCAGATATTACAACTATCAACAATACATTAGCGGATAAAGCTAATGCGTCTGACTTGAATGCGTTGGCAGAAAAACCACTTACTTTCAGCGGGGATACTGGAACTGATGCAACTCGTAAATTAGGTACTACATTAGCTGTGAAAGGTGCGGCAAACTTCACACCAGCAGCAACTGCAACACCAGGTGTGAACATCCAAGTGGCATCCGATCCTACGAATGGTTTAACTGTAAGCTTAGCAGATACGTTAACTAACATGAAAGGTATCTCTGGTAATGGTAACGATCCATTGGTGATCAAAAATGGCGACCAATCTATTACGATTACACCAACAACAGCGGCGGAAACAGGTCCTGATGGTGTAGTAACGAAACCAGCACAAGTTGGAAAAGTAGATTTTGGCAATTCTAAAATCACAAGCAGCGCCACACCTACAGATGCGAATGACCTTGTTAATAAAGGCTATTTAGAAAAAGCAATTGAAAATGTAAATAATGTTGCTACTGGCAATGCTAGCTTGGGTTACAAAGCTAACACAGAAGATGCTAAGTCGGTTAATGTTAATACTGGTTTACACTTTGTTCAAGGTGATGGTACAACTGCAACAGCTGAAGCAGCTAAAGCAGGTTTACATATCGAAACAGGAGATAATGGCAAAGTAGTCATTGGCTTGACTAACGATGCGAAAGCAAAATTAGACAAAGTAAATGATATTGCTAAAGCAGTAGGTGCTAATGGCGTTGATGGTCGTGATGGCAAACCTGGTACAGGTGCTGACGCTGGCATGGGCAAAGATGGTCTAACAGCAGAAGATGGCTTGAACGGTAAAGACCTAACATCTAAAGTGAATGCGTTACGAAACGGCGAAGCTGGTAGCGTGGTGTACACGGATGAAAATGGTAACCGTGTTGTGAAAGCTGATGATGGCAAATGGTACAATGCGAAAGCTGTAGATGAAAAAGG
>NZ_RQVC01000034.1:0-1103 GCF_003992085.1 Veillonella sp. CHU732 | reverse complement strand
CCACACGTTAACATTGGTACTATCGGTCACGTTGACCATGGTAAAACTACTTTAACAGCAGCAATCACTAAAGTTCTTGCTGAAAAAGGTCAAGCTGATTTCCAAGACTACAGCATGATCGACAAAGCTCCAGAAGAACGTGAACGCGGTATCACAATCAACACTGCACACGTAGAGTACGAAACAGATACTCGTCACTATGCACACGTTGACTGCCCAGGCCATGCTGACTATGTTAAAAACATGATCACTGGTGCTGCTCAAATGGACGGCGCTATCCTAGTTGTATCCGCAGCTGACGGCCCTATGCCACAAACTCGTGAGCACATCTTGTTAGCTCGCCAAGTAGGTGTACCAGCTATCGTTGTATTCATGAACAAAAAAGACATGGTTGACGATGAAGAATTATTAGAATTAGTAGAAATGGAAATCCGTGAATTGCTTTCCAGCTACGAATTCCCTGGCGATGATATCCCAGTTGTTGCAGGTTCTGCATTGAAAGCGTTAGAAGGCGACGCTACATATGTTGAAGCAATCAACGAATTGATGGCAAAAGTTGACGAGTACATCCCAACTCCAGAACGTGACACAGACAAAACATTCTTGATGCCTGTCGAAGACGTGTTCACAATCACTGGTCGTGGTACAGTAGCAACTGGCCGTGTAGAACGTGGTCAAATCAACGTTGGTGACGTAGTAGAAATCGTTGGTCTTCAAGAAGAACCATCCAGCACTACAGTTACAGGTCTTGAAATGTTCCGTAAAATCTTGGAATCTGCAGTAGCAGGTGACAATGTAGGTGCATTGCTTCGCGGTATCGACCGTAAAGACATCGAACGTGGTCAAGTATTGGCTAAACCAGGTTCCATCAAACCTCACACTAAATTCAAAGCAGAAGTATACGTGTTGACAAAAGAAGAAGGTGGCCGTCATACTCCATTCTTCTCCAACTACCGTCCACAATTCTACTTCCGTACAACTGACGTAACTGGCGTTATCAACTTACCAGAAGGTACAGAAATGTGTATGCCTGGTGATAACATCACTATGAACATCGAGCTTATCACTCCAATCGCTATTGAAGAAGGTTTACGTTTCGCGAT
>NZ_RQVC01000033.1:0-1301 GCF_003992085.1 Veillonella sp. CHU732 | reverse complement strand
TATCATAAAAGTAACCACACAATTAAGAAAGGATGAGTCATATATGTCTACAGTTAATTATACAGAAATTATCTTTAAAATTAAAGAGGAATATATCAAACATACAAGAGTAAATGAGGACGGTTCTGTTCACTTTACTCTTGAGATGCCGGTAGCTGAACAAGTGTGTCCTCATTGTGGAGAGAGCACTAGAAAGTCTAAAGGTAAACGATCTAGGGAGGTTAAATTTGGTGTTATACAACATCATCCTGTGACTGCTACATATTTACAAAGACGCTACACATGCCAGGAGTGTCATCATACTTTCATAGAAAAGAATCCTTTTGTTAGCCGTTATTTGCAAATTAGTAAAAGTAATATGGAATATCTATTTAGGCAATTTAGTGAAAAAGGGTCTTTTACCGAGATGGCTAAGCGCAGTGACATTTCTGTATCTACAGTCATTCGATATTGTTCTAAGTTAGCTATTCCTAAGCCAAAGAGTCTACCTACTGTATTAGGTATCGATGAGTATAAAGGTAATGCTGGAGGTCAAGTATACCAAGTTATCATTACGGATGTAAGGAATCATTCCATCGTAGATATTTTACCTAAACGAGATACTAATGCACTAATTCAGTATTTTTCTAGCTTTTCTAGAAAAGCTAGAAAACAAGTTACATATATTATTATGGACATGTCTCCGTTATTTAAGTTAGTGATGCAAACTATGTTTCCTCATGCACATATTGTAGCTGATCGCTATCATGTATGTCGCTTAGTAGATTGGGCTGTAGAACGAGTACGCAAGAGAGAGCAAAAGATATTAGTAGCACATTCTAAAATGCTCAAACATAACCGAAGAATACTTATGAAAAATCCTGACAGATTAACTGAAAGCGAACAGATAAAACTACAGGAAATATTACGTATCTCTGATGATTTACGGATTGCTTATGGACTTAGATTAGCCTTTAGAAAGGTATTTAAAACCTTTAGCATTCATAACATCGAAAGACATTTACAGTTATGGCTGAACATAGTAGAAAGAAGCCATTTAGTAGAATTTAACAATTTTAAACTATCTTTTACTAATTGGTTCCCTCAAATTGTCAATGCCTTTGTATTACCATATTCCAATGGATTTACTGAAGGTTGTAATAACAAAATTAAAGTATTAAAGAGAATAAGTTATGGGTTACGCCATTTTGAACGCTTTAGAGTTCGTATACTTATGTTAAGCAAAAAGAATAGCGCTAGCTATTTCCATAGCTAGCGCTAAAAGCTTTTACATGAGTAGCCCCCACATTTGACAAAGAGCC
>NZ_RQVC01000032.1:0-1393 GCF_003992085.1 Veillonella sp. CHU732 | reverse complement strand
GGCTCTATAATAAATGTTGGGGCTACTCATATAAGAGTAGTCACCAACATTTTTTTGTTGCAATAAAATAGACATATATAAACTCATACCGTATCATAAAAGTAACCACACAATTAAGAAAGGGTGAGTCATATATGTCTATAGTTAATTATACAGAAATTATCTTTAAAATTAAAGAGGAATATATTAAACATACAAGAGTAAATGAGGATGGTTCTGTTCATTTTACACTAGAAATACCGGTAGCTGAGCAAGTATGTCCTCATTGCGGAGCGAGCACTAGAAAGTCTAAAGGCAAACGCTCTAGAGACGTTAAATTTGGCGCTATGCAGCATCATACAGTGACTGCAACCTACTTACAAAGACGTTACAAATGTCAGGAATGTAATCATACTTTCATAGAAAAGAATCCTTTTGTTAGTCGTTATTTGCGATTAAGTAAATCTAATTTGGAATATCTATTTAGGCAACTTGGCGAAAAAGGATCCTTTACTGAGATGGCTAAACGCAGTGACGTTTCTGTATCTACAGTCATTCGATATTGCTCGAAACTAGCTATTCCAAAGCCTGCTCAATTACCTACGGTACTAGGTATTGACGAATATAAAGGAAATGCTGAAGGACAAATGTACCAAGTTATCATAACCGACTTGAGGAATCATTCTGTGGTGGATATTTTACCTAAACGAGAGACGCGCGCTCTTATCCAATACTTTAAAACCTTTTCTAAGGAAGCTAGAGAACAGGTTAAATATATTGTCATGGATATGTGTCCACTATTTAAGTTAGTGATGCAAACTATGTTTTCTCATGCGCATATTGTGGCAGATCGTTACCACGTGTGTCGCTTGGTGGATTGGGCTCTTGAACGCGTACGCAAGCGTGAACAAAAACAAATAGTAACACACTCAAGAATGCTCAAATATAACCGAAGGGTTCTTATGAAGAATCCCGATACATTAACTGAAAATGAGCGAGTAAAGCTGCTAGAAATATTGCGTATATCCGATGACCTACGGCGGGCATATGGGCTTAGATTAGGCTTTAGAAAAATATTTAAGACATACAGCATACCTAACATAGAAAGGCATATACAATTATGGTTAAAGATAGTAGAAAGCAGTCATCTACCAGAGTTTAGTAATTTTAAAACTTCTTTTATTAGTTGGTTCCCTCAAATTGTTAATGCCTTTGTATTACCCTATTCCAATGGGTTTACCGAAGGATGTAATAATAACATTAAAGTATTAAAAAGAATAAGTTATGGGTTGCGTCATTTTGAACGCTTCAGAGTTCGTATACTTCTATTAAGCCAAAAGAATAGCACTAGCTATTTGAATAGCTAGTGCTAAGAGCTTTTTATATGAGTAGCCCCCACATTTGACAAAGAGCC
>NZ_RQVC01000031.1:0-1396 GCF_003992085.1 Veillonella sp. CHU732 | reverse complement strand
GGCTCTCTGTCAAATGTTGGGGTATTCACCCTACGAGTCTTCTTTGGCACCAATCATATGTATGGTTGGTGCCATTCTTTTTGCTCAAAAGTAGAATACGTACTCTAAATCTACCAAAGTGGCGAAGTCCATAGCTTATCCGTTTTAATACTTTAATTTTGTTGTTAGTTCCTTCTGTGTATCCATTAGAATATGGAAGTAAGAATGCATTAGTTAATTGCGTCATCCATGCAGGAAATGATGTAAAGAAGTTATTAAATTCATCTAAGCCAGATGCTTTTACTAATTCCAACCAATGCGTTAAATGTGCAGCTATTCTTTGTTTACCATAGATTGAAAAGATTTTTCTAAAAGAAAGTTTTAAAGCATATGCTTTTCGTAAATCATCAGATATTCTGAGTATTTCACATAGTTTAATATGTTCGGCTTCCGTTAAATGGTCTGGATGCTTCATTAGTACACGTCGATTCTGTTTTAACATACGTGAATAAGCAGCCAGTTTATGTTGCTCACGCTTTCTAACTCGCTCTACCGCCCAATCTACAAGTCGACATACATGGTATCGATCACAGATAATATGCGCATGTGGAAATAGCGCCTCCATGATGCGCTTAAATTGTATGGACATATCCATTACAATAAACTTAACTTGTAGGCGATCCTTATGTTTAAATGATGCAAAATAGTGGATTAATGCTTGCGTATCACGTTTCGGTAAAATATCTAATATTTCATGTGTATCTGGATTAGTTAAATTAACTTGGTATTGGTAGCCTTCTGCATTTCCTTTAAACTCATCAATACCAATCACAGTGGGTAAGGTCTTGGGCTTAGGTATAGTGATCATAGAGCAATAACGTAATACTGTAGTAATAGATGTATCACACTCGTTAGCAATAGCTGTATAGGTTACACTTTCAGTAAGTTTATCAAATAGCATTCTAATATTAGTTACACTTAGTTGCATATGTTTTCGTACAAATGGATTGCTTTCAGCAAAAGAATGACCACAATGCGGACAAATATACCGACGCTGTCTGTATTTTCCAATTAGTGGGCCTCGTTGTACTTTTCCAAACTTTACAGTACGTATGCGGTAATCCTTAATATGCTTTGTGGTTTCTCCACACTTTGGGCAAATATGTGATGTTGCTGGTAATTCTATGTCAAAAATAAATATTCCGTCTAATTCATAGCTATTTGTAATATATTCTTGTTTTACATTATGTAAAAATTCAGTATAATCAGTAGTAGGCATATAAGCTCACATCCTTTCTTTAGGACTTTGACACTTTTATTGTAAAGCATGTGAGCCTTATATGCTTATTTTTTTGCAAAAAAATAATGTTGGAAGTGACACCGTAGTGGTGTCACCCCAACATTTATTATAGAGCCA
>NZ_RQVC01000030.1:0-1483 GCF_003992085.1 Veillonella sp. CHU732 | reverse complement strand
AATATATATGGTATACAAGAAATCCCTATACTTCAAGGATTATTTCTTTTATAATTATATATATTTGACATGTAGTTTTACAAATTGTGTTATGTATGATTAGATGAATGATTTAAATGCAAATCTAAATGATGTATATACTGTATATTATGCATAAAGATAAGAAAGGACTTACTTATGTTTTCTAAACTTTTTGATACTTTTTTAGTACACTATTTGGAACGATTTAATGATCATTGCTTTATTGTAAAAGTTGGAGATAAAGAATATACCATCGGCGAAGGAGATCCGGAGTTTACCATTATTGTCAATAAAGATATCCCTAAAAAAGATATATTAGTATCCGCCGAATTAGCGCTTGGCGAAGCTTACATGCGCAAAGATATAGAAATTGAAGGAGATTTATTCAAAGCTCTTTGCGTCGTATTAGGACATGTTAACAAAGACTCTATTAACAAAAAAGTACTTAGTTCCCTCTTTAATATGGGGCTTAGAAAGAAAGATCAAAAACAACAAGTTTCATCCCATTATGATTTAGGGAATGATTTTTATACTTTATGGCTCGATGAAACTATGAGTTATTCTTGTGCCTATTTCAAAAAAGAAAATGACAGTCTTAAAGATGCACAATATCAAAAAGTACATCATATTCTTGATAAATTACACTTACAAGAAGGCATGACACTCCTTGATATTGGTTGCGGCTGGGGGTTCCTACTCATTGAAGCGGCCCTAAAATATGGAGTCAAAGGCTATGGCTGTACATTATCAGAAGAGCAATGGAAAAAAGGCCAAGAGCGAATTAAACAATTTGGTCTTGAGGGGCAAGTGGAAATTGATCTAATAGATTATCGCGATGTAGCCGCCTCTGGTCGTCAGTTCGATCGTATGGTAAGTGTAGGCATGTTAGAACATGTAGGTCGCCCTAATTTACCTATATACATGGAAGATGCCGCAGCTATGCTAAAAGAAGGAGGTTTATTTTTACTTCATTACATTAGTGATCCTGCAGAAAAGGAAACCAGTGCATGGATTCGTAAATACATCTTCCCTGGTGGATCCTTGCCTTCCCTACGAGAAATCATTGGTCTTGCCTACGAATATGATATGAATGTTCTGGATGTGGAAAATTTACGCTTTCACTATTACAAAACATTGATGCATTGGTACAATAATTTCCAAGGAGTTCGTGACAAAGTAGAACAAGTACGGGGCACGGAATTTGTACGCATGTGGGATTTATACCTATGTGGTTGTGCCGCTGGTTTCTATATTGGTAACATGGATTTGCATCAAATTCTGATGACAAAATGCATTAACAATACATTACCATTAACACGTTGGTACTAAGTCATATATTGTAGCATTTCATACGATAGGAACTGTCACTGTATGTGTAGGATTTAGGCTCTTTGTCAAATGTGGGGGCTACTCATATAAAAAGCTCTTAGCACTAGCTATTCAAATAGCTAGTGCTATTCTT
>NZ_RQVC01000029.1:0-1586 GCF_003992085.1 Veillonella sp. CHU732 | reverse complement strand
TTAGGCGAACCAGCTCAAGATGCAGATTACTTAGCTAAATTAAAAGAGGCTAAAGAAGGCAATACAGTTAATAACTCTGCAGTAAACGTAACAGATTTACATAACACTGCGAATGCGATCGTTGAAAAAGGATTGAAATTCAAAGGTAACCTAGGAGAGGTAATCACTAAAAAATTAGGTGAAGAACTTGACATCGTAGGTGAAGGTACAGTAGCAGAAACCGTAGCAACAGCAGCCAACAACATCCGCACTAAGAATGTTGATGGTAAACTAGAAATTGGATTAGTACAAGACTTAACAGGTATTACATCCATCACTGGTGGCGTTGCTAATAACGATACAAAAATCGAATTAGGAAAAACGGGATTAAAAGTTACCAATACAGTAACACCAGATGCTGGTGGTGCAGTAGAAACAAAAACAATTACAATCGGCAAAGATGGTATCGATGCTAGTAATACAAAAATCATTAACGTGGCAGATCCAATAGGTGACAAAGATGCAGCTAATAAAGCATATGTAGATGCTCAAAAATGGGGCTTAAAAGTTCAAAATGGTACTGATGCTGCAGCAGATGTTACACCAAATACAGGTAAAATTACATTAAAAACTGGAACAGATACAAGCGATGATGCAACAAAACCTAAAAAAGGTCTTGTCATTGCCAAGGACGATCAAGGCAACATCACACTTGGCTTAGAAAAAGCAGATCGTACTACATTAGACAATGCAGTTAACATTGGTAACACAGCCTCTGACGGACGTGATGGACAAGCGGGTGCCAATGGACAAGGTGTAGAAGTAGCTGGTACAGCAGGTGCACAAGGTCCAACTGGTAAAGACGGCTTAAATGGTAAAGACTTAACATCTAAAGTCAATGCACTTCGTAACGGCGAAGCTGGTACAGTGGTGTATACAAATGCAGCCGGTGATCGTCTTGTGAAAGCAAACGATGGTCAGTACTACAAAGCTAATGAAGTAGAACCTAATGGAGAGAAAAAACCAGGAGCTACTGCGGTTGATACCAAAGATGTAATTGCCAGCTTAGTATCTCCAGATGGCAAAACAACTGGTGCAACTAATAAGTTATCTAACATTGCAGATGGAACAGTGTCTTCTACTTCTAAAGATGCAGTGAACGGCAGTCAATTGTTCAACGAACGTGTCACAAGTCCAGTGATCTTCGTAGATAAAGATGGTAACCAAGTATTCAAAACAGCAGACGGTAAATTTACTACTAAAGACGGTGCAGAAATTACTAATGCTGATGATTTAGCTAAGATTCATACAAAAGTGAATGCTGCTAAATCGATGACATTGGATAATGTGGCATCTGCTTTAGGCGAACCAGCTCAAGATGCAGATTACTTAGCTAAATTAAAAGAGGCTAAAGAAGGCAATACGGTTAATAACTCTGCAGTAAACGTAACAGATTTACATAACACTGCGAATGCGATCGTTGAAAAAGGCTTGAAATTCAAAGGAAACCTAGGCGAGGTAATCACTAAAAAATTAGGTGAAGAACTTGACATCGTAGGTGAAGGTACAGTAGCAGAAACCGTAGCAACAGCAGCCAACAACATCCG
>NZ_RQVC01000028.1:0-2033 GCF_003992085.1 Veillonella sp. CHU732 | reverse complement strand
TTTGTTAATTTAGATCCACCGAAGTCTACGTCACCTTTAGCACCTGCTGCACCCGGTTTCACTGTAATAACTGCATTATCACCATTTTTAATTGTCAATGGATCTGTGCCATTACCAGAGATACCTTTCATGTTTGTTAAGGTATCTGCTAATTTCACTACTAAGCCGTTAGCATTTTCAGTAGCATCTTTTTCCACACGGATGTTAACACCTGCTGTTGCATCTGCTGCTGGTGTGAAGTTTTCCGCACCTTTCACAGTTAAGGTAGTACCTAATGCACGTTCTACAGCTTGCGCATCATCGCCTGTGAAAGTCAATGGTTGCACTGCTAATCCTTTCACTGTGTTGATACGAGCATCTAATTTTTCAACTGCTGCGCCCACATTGTTAACAGAATCTTTTCCATTCGTTCCATCATCTTTTGTGATTTCGTATGTAGGACCTGTTAATGCGCCGTTAGTAACTGTTGCATTGCCACCAAGAGCTGTTGCCAATTCTTGTTTAGCAGTATGCAATTGGCCACCATTCACAGCGTCTTTGGATTTATCAGCAATTGTACCATTAGCAATGTTGGATAATTTCGTACCTGTTGCACCTTCTGCTGTTGTAGTAGATCCATCTGGATTTACTAAACGAGCTTGTGGCGCATCTACTGGAGTAGCTGTTACACCTTGTGGAAGTTGATCCGCAGGTTTTAATTCGCCTTTGTCAGTCACAGCTTTAGCATCATACCATTTGCCGTCATTAGCTTTCACAACACGGTTGCCTTTATCATCTGTGTACACTACTGTACCAGCTTCGCCGTTACGAAGTGCATTCACTTTAGATGTTAAGTCTTGACCGTTCAAGCCGTCTTGGCCTGTTAAGCCTTTATCGCCTGCTACTGCCGTTGCATCATCAGCTTTTTTACCAGTGCCTGCTTTGCCATCACGGCCATCTGCACCGATTGTACCTACTGTGTTAGCTAAGTTTTCTACTTTCGCTAATGTATCTTTTGTAGCTTGAGACAATGCCACTGTGTAGTTACGCGTATTCGTAGCTGTATCTACTATATCTCCGTTTGTAACCTCAAGACCTTCACCAGCTGCTACTTTCGTATCAATAGCATCTACTGTGTATGTTGTTACATGGTCAACCGTAGCATCTGTAACCTTCACATTTTTACCAGCAGCTACTTTTACAGCGCCTGCTGCTAAGTCTTTGACTGCATTTTTGCCATCATCACTTAGGTTGCCTAAATCTTTATTCGCTGCGCTACCAACTTGTGTATCTACATAATCTTTGTTGGCTGCATCTGTACCTACAGTTGGAGCCGCTACATTAGAAATCACTTTATCACCAGCATTGATGCCATCTTTGCCGATTGTCACTGTTGTCACAGCTGGTTTTGCATCAGGAGCTGCCCCCGCTGGCAACGGTTGTGTATTCGTAATAGTCAGTTTATCTCCATCTAAGGCAAGTTTAGTACCTGCCCCATCAGTAGTTGTTGCATTCGTAACAGAAGTAATACCTACTAAGTCTTTTGCCAAACCGATTTCTAGTTTGCCATCATCAGTTTTCTTAGTGCGGATATTATTTGCTGCTGTTGTTGTCGTAGCAGGAACTGTGCCTTCACCAACGATATGTAAGGTTTCACCCAATTGCTTTTTGATGTCGTTTCCATCATTACCTTGGAATGTTAAACCTTTTGCAATGATTTCAGTAGCTGTGCTGTTCAAGTCATTTACGTTGACTGCCGCATGTTTCGTTTTTGCATCGCCTGCAGCTGTGTTCAAGTTGTCTAAGAATGTAGGCTTAGCACCATCAGCTACTGCAGCCGGAATCGCAGAGGCTACATTGTTGAATACTGTTGTACCACCAGTTGTCGTTCCATCTGTGTTCACTAAACGAGCTTGTGGAGTTTTCACTTCATCAGCTGTTACACCTTGTGGAAGTTGGTCGGCAGATTTTAATTTACCTTTTTCATCTACAGCTTTCGCATTGTACCATTTGCCATCATCAGCTTTCACAACACGGTTACCATTTTCATCCGT
>NZ_RQVC01000026.1:0-3211 GCF_003992085.1 Veillonella sp. CHU732 | reverse complement strand
TTGGTCTCTTAGAGTTGACTCTAAGGGTTAGACCAAGCACATAGATTCTCTAAATTAACTTATAAGGTGAGAGCATCCGAAAGGATGACTCTAAAGCAAAAGACATAACCATATGTCACTATCAAGTAAAGATAGTAAGGGCATACGGTGGATGCCTTGGCTATACTGGCCGAAGAAGGACGCGGTAAGCTGCGAAAAGCTACGGAGAGGTGCAAGCGACCATTGACCCGTAGATATCCGAATGGGGGAACCCGGCAGAGAAAAGCTCTGTCACCCATACCAGAGAGTATGAGGAGGGCACCTGGGGAACTGAAACATCTAAGTACCCAGAGGAAAAGTAATCAAACGAGATTCTCTTAGTAGCGGCGAGCGAACGGGGAAGAGCCCAAACCGGACTGGTTCGCCAGACCGGGGTTGAGGACTGCTAACAAGCATAAATGGGATAGACGAACCGACTTGGAACGGTCGGCCGAAGAAGGTGAAAGCCCTGTAGTCGAAATCCTGCATATGTGGAGCAGTATCCAGAGTACCACGAGACACGTGAAACCTTGTGGGAAGCAGGGGGGACCACCCTCCAAGGCAAAATACCAGTATGGACCGATAGCGCATAGTACCGTGAGGGAAAGGTGAAAAGCACCCCGGGAGGGGAGTGAAAGAGAACCTGAAACCGTATGTCTACAAACAGTCGAAGACCGTATAATTGCAGGTCGACGGCGTGCCTATTGAAGAATGAACCGGCGAGTTACTGTCACTAGCGAGGTTAAGCGGAAAACGTGGAGCCGAAGCGAAAGCGAGTCTGAATAGGGCGAATAGTTAGTGGTAGTAGACCCGAAACCGTAGTGATCTATCCATGGCCAGGTTGAAGCACAGGTAAAATTGTGTGGAGGACCGAACTCGTGAGCGTTGAAAAGCTTTGGGATGAGTTGTGGATAGGGGTGAAATGCCAATCGAACACGGAGATAGCTGGTTCTCCCCGAAATAGCTTTAGGGCTAGCCTCATGGTAAAGAGTATAGGCGGTAGAGCTCTGATCGGGCTAGGGCCCACACCGGGTACCGAACCTAGTCAAACTACGAATGGCTATACTTATACATGGGAGTCAGACTATGAGTGATAAGGCCCATAGTCAAGAGGGAAACAGCCCAGACCACCGACTAAGGCCCCCAATGCTGCATTAAGTGGCAAAGGATGTGGAGTTTCCAAAACAACCAGGATGTTGGCTTAGAAGCAGCCACCATTTAAAGAGTGCGTAATAGCTCACTGGTCGAGAGACTCTGCGCCGAAAATGTCCGGGGCTAAAATGCAGAGCCGAAGTCGTGGCAATGGTAGTAATACCATTGGGTAGGGGAGCGTTCTTATTGGATTGAAGCAGTACCGGAAGGAGCTGTGGACTGGTAAGAAGTGAGAATGCCGGTATGAGTAGCGAAAAGAAAGGTGAGAATCCTTTCCACCGAAAGCCTAAGGGTTCCTGAGCAACGATCGTCGTCTCAGGGTAAGTCGGGACCTAAGCCGAGGCGGAAAAGCATAGGCGATGGACAACAGGTTGAAATTCCTGTACTAGTATGAATTGTTTGATCGATGGAGTGACGCAAACAGGTAGGTTAGCATGCGATTGGAAGTGCATGTTTAAGCGTGTAGGTTGAGTAATAGGTAAATCCGTTACTCTAAAAGCTGAGGCGTGATGACGAGCTCATTAGAGTGAAGTAATTGATCCTAAGTTGCCGAGAAAAGCTTCTAGGTAGAGACATACTACCCGTACCAAAACCGACACAGGTAGGCGGGGAGAGAATCCTAAGGTGCGCGGGAAAACCCTCGTTAAGGAACTCGGCAAAATGCATCCGTAACTTCGGGAAAAGGATGACCCATGTAGTGTGAAAGCTTGTAACGGCTGGAGCATGAATGGGTGGCACAAGAGAGGCGCAAGCGACTGTTTACCACAAACACAGGTGCCTGCTAAAGCGAAAGCTGACGTATAGGTGCTGACACCTGCCCGGTGCTGGAAGGTTAAGAGGAGGGGTTAGGAGTAATCCGAAGCTCTGAATTGAAGCCCCAGTAAACGGCGGCCGTAACTATAACGGTCCTAAGGTAGCGAAATTCCTTGTCGGGTAAGTTCCGACCCGCACGAAAGGTGTAACGACTTGCGCACTGTCTCAACGAGGGACCCGGTGAAATTGAAGTACCTGTGAAGATGCAGGTTACCCGCGACTGGACAGAAAGACCCCATGGAGCTTTACTGTAACTTAGGATTGATTTTAGTTAATGAATGTACAGGATAGGTGGGAGACGTAGAAGCTAGGGCGCTAGTCTTAGTGGAGTCGCTGTTGGGATACCACCCTTTGATTAATTGAAATCTAACGGGAAGAGTAACGACCTTCCGGACAGTCCTAGGTGGACAGTTTGACTGGGGCGGTCGCCTCCTAAAGAGTAACGGAGGCGCCCAAAGGTTCCCTCAGAGCGGACGGAAATCGCTCGAAGAGTGTAAAGGCAGAAGGGAGCTTGACTGCGAGACCAACAAGTCGAGCAGGGACGAAAGTCGGGCTTAGTGATCCGGTGGTGCCGAGTGGAAGGGCCATCGCTCAACGGATAAAAGCTACCCTGGGGATAACAGGCTAATCTCTCCCAAGAGTCCATATCGACGGGGAGGTTTGGCACCTCGATGTCGGCTCATCACATCCTGGGGCTGAAGTAGGTCCCAAGGGTTCGGCTGTTCGCCGATTAAAGTGGTACGTGAGCTGGGTTCAGAACGTCGTGAGACAGTTCGGTCCCTATCCATCGCGGGCGAAAGAAACTTGAAGGGGGCTGCTCCTAGTACGAGAGGACCGGAGTGGACGAACCGCTGGTGTACCAATTATCCTGCCAAGGGTACAGTTGGGTAGCTACGTTCGGGACGGATAAACGCTGAAAGCATCTAAGCGTGAAACCAGCCTTGAGATGAGGTTTCTCATAGCATAAGCTAGTAAGATCCCATGTAGACGACATGGTTGATAGGCCAGGTGTGGAAGTGCTGCAAGGCATGGAGCTGACCGGTACTAATAGATCGAGGGCTTTACTTAAACAACAAACTTGTAAGTTAATATATTATCTTTCTATGTAGTTTTCAGGGAACACCCTGACAAATTCAGTGACGATGGCTACGAGGAACCACCTGTTCCCATCCCGAACACAGTAGTTAAGCTCGTAAACGCCGAAAGTACTTGGCTGGAAACGGCCTGG
>NZ_RQVC01000025.1:0-11572 GCF_003992085.1 Veillonella sp. CHU732 | reverse complement strand
AAGAATAGCGCTAGCTATTTCCATAGCTAGCGCTAAAAGCTTTTACATGAGTAGCCCCCACATTTGACAAAGAGCCACTTTTTATATTTAAATATTTCGATAAACTATATGAAAAGCTATTGCATTTTATGATTTACTATGCTAAGATATACACATAACAAATAATAATTATTAATTGCTAATTAGAATAATTAGCAAAATAACTAAAGAAAAGGAGAAACAGGTATGAAAAACTTACAAGAAGTCAATCAATATATTGCAAACTTAGCAATTTGGAACATTAAACTTCACAATTTTCATTTTAATGTAGTAGGATCTCAATTTGTGCCAGCTCACAAATATTTAGAAGAAGTCTACGATGTAGCATTTGATTATTATGATGCAGTAGCTGAGCATGTAAAAATGCAAGGTGAAGAACCTGTAGTACATGTGGCAAAATATTTAGAAATTGCCTCTTTGAAAGAAGAACCAGGCAACAAATTCTCCGTAGAACAAGTGTACAACTTCTTAGTAGGAGATTTCGAATTGTTGAATAAAGAAGCTCGTGCTATTCGTGAATCTGCTGATGAAGAAGGTAACTTCGGATTAGTGGCTATCATGGAAGACCACATTGCTTACTATGAAAAACAATTGTGGTTCTTACGTGCTACTTTAGGCTAACTCCTCCTGACAGTAACATCGAACCAATCACATAACACTCCCTTATATGTGATAACATCCTGAATATGACTAATACCCTATAACTATACAA
Source organism: Veillonella sp. CHU732 (assembly GCF_003992085.1). Classification (NCBI taxonomy): domain Bacteria; kingdom Bacillati; phylum Bacillota; class Negativicutes; order Veillonellales; family Veillonellaceae; genus Veillonella; species Veillonella sp. CHU732. Next base: position 10,821 of record NZ_RQVC01000025.1, on the reverse strand, counting down.
CTAACTATGTAAAAGGACCCCTGTTTTGCGCAGGGGTTCTTTTAATATATAAGCTATACCTTTGAAAGGTGATAATAACGATGTATTGTAAAACTTCATTGCCAGGTGATACAATACAAGTAATGCAAGAGAGATTGAGAAAGGGGCGACAGAGAATGAATCGATTTTTACGACAAGGCCGATTACAAACCATAGAACCGCAGAAGGATACATCCGCGGTAGAAGATATGGATACGCTGGTGAATGAAGTGAGTTCGGATGAGTTTTTGGACATGGTGCAACAAGAGGGGACGTCAAAGGATTTGAACCGAGCTATGGATATGGTGGAGATGGAAGAGTCAGAAGAAAATCGTGTATCTGTGGATCCTTATGAAGCAATGACGATTCGTGATTATAGTCACTCGGATGTATTGCCAGAGGGCTCTGATGAAGATTATGGTTTTTCTAGTGCAAACGAAACAGAACAGGACCAATTTTTCCATAACAACTACAATGATATTATGGAAGATGAGTTAGAATATGATCAACAAGAGGCTGATAGTTCTTATGAGCACGATTCTGGAGATAGTTTTGACTTCGACTTTGACGTTGATTTTGACTTGTTTGATGACTTTGATGATGACTAGTAAGGAATGAATGATGACGAAGCCTATACATACAAGGACATCAGTATGTCCTTATGATTGCCCAGATGCCTGTGGATTGGTCTTGACCATTGAGGGAGACCAGTTACAACGGGTACAAGGTATGAAAACGCACAGTTTCACGAGGGGGACTTTGTGCCAGAAAATGCAACATTATGAACGAACAGTCCACCATAGGGAACGTCTGACAACGCCTTTGCGACGCATAGGTCCTAAGGGAAGCGGTCAATTTAAACCGATTACTTGGGACGAAGCACTAGAGGAAATTGCTCAGCAGTTTCAGCACTGTATCCATACATACGGTTCTGAAAGTATTATGCCCTATTCCTATGCAGGGACCATGGGAATCTTACAAAAGAGTGCAGGGGATCCACTCTTTGCCATACTTGGTGCTACCCGTCAAGATAAGGGGATTTGTTCCCCTGCCAAACGTTATGGTTGGGCTAGTCTTATGGGGAATACCCTAGGGAATCGTCCACAAGATATACAACACAGTGATTGTGTGGTGCTGTGGAGCCTCAATGCAGTGGCTACGGATGTACATGTTCTACATGATGTGACCATAGCTCGCCAGAGAGGTGCCAAGCTTTGGGTGATTGATACGTACTATACGGAGACAGCGAAATTAGCAGATGAAGTCATTATCATACGACCAGGTACAGATGGAGCCTTTGCGTTGGGTGTGGCATATGTGCTGGTGGAAGAAGGATTAGTACATGAGGAATTTATTCATCAGTATGTACAAGGCTATGAAGGATTCCGTGATTCTATTATTTCGCAGTATCCACCATCGAAAGTGGCTCGAATCACAGGCGTACCAGAGGAACGGATTGTCCAGTTTGCTCGTGCTTATGGACAGGCAATGGCGCCATTTATTCGCTTAGGCAGTGGACTATCTCGCTATGGGAACGGAGCGAATACGGTGCGATGTGTGGTAGCACTACCTGCTTTGGTGGGGGCCTATCTACACAAAGGTGGTGGTTTGTTATCAAGTGCTTCGGGCAGTCAATTTGTTGGTGGTAAGCGTATCAGCTGGGAGCGCTTTCAGGCAAAAGAAACACGGTTGAACCCAATGATTCATTTAGGTCCGATGTTAACAGAGGTCAACAACCCACCGATTAAGGCCCTCTATGTATATTCCAGTAACCCTGCGGTGACCTCGCCGGACCAAACGGTGGTGTGCAAAGGATTGGCACGAGAAGACCTGTTCACAGTGGTGCACGAACGGTTTATGACGGATACGGCGAAATATGCAGACATTGTACTCCCTGCAACGACGTCCGTAGAGCATAATGATATCTATAATTCTTATGGACATTACACCATTGGTTGTGGCTATCAAGCCATACCTCCTGTAGGTGAAAGTCGATCTAATTGGGACGCCATTTGTAGTATTGCTAGAGCTATGGGCATCGATGATGCTGTGTTTGCTATGTCAGAATTGGAGATGATTGAAGATATTGTGCGACATGCTCCGATTCCAAGAGAAGTGCAAGATAGAATCTTGGCAGGGGAACTGGTAGAAATGGACCTATCCAGCACGTATAAGCTCGAGTACGGTACACCATCTGGTAAGATTGAATTATACAACCCCTTAGAGCGTGAGCCATATCCTGTGTATAGTCAGGCTCATGGAGATACAGCGGAGTTCTTCCTCATCAATGGGGCTGATCCACGCATACTAGACTCGTCCTTTTGTGAACTACAAGCGGATGTGCCACAGATGGTCGCTCGTATGCATCCTGATGATGCAGAGCGCAAGGGCGTATGGCACAGTGAGTTTGTGCGCTTGTATAATGAACGTGGTTCTTTGCGGATTGCTTTAGTCATCGATGATACGGTGCCAAAGGGGACCATTGTGAGCAGTGGTGTCTGGTGGCAATCTCAGTCTCATGATACAGAGCATACAATGAATGTATTGACTGCCTCACGATCTACCGATTATGGTTGGGGTAGTACCTTTTATGATGTGAAAGTGGATGTAGAACCATGCGATTAAAAGGATGGGTTATAGTTAATCAATGTAATTTATCTATCAATCATAGCTCGCCTGTATATGCATAATCAGTATAGACAAAGCCATTTCCGACGAGGGAAATGGCTTTTTATTTCGTCTATAATTAGATATAATAAGATAATAAGCATAAAAATTGTTTTTATACAGTGTATATTTGTTATTATGGGATGTATTTGAAAGGAGATATTATGTCAGATCATACTCAACTATCGGGGCGAGCCTATATTGCTATCGGCCTGATGCTGTTCGCTTTATTCTTTGGGGCAGGTAACTTAATCTTCCCTGCTACTTTAGGTCAACATGCAGGTACCAATGTGTGGTGGGCCATCTTAGGGTTTATCGTAACTGGTGTAGGTTTACCATTGTTAGGGGTTATGGCCATGGGATACTCCGGCAGCCGTAACGTACAAAGTTTGGCAAGTCGTGTGCATCCAGTGTTTGGGGTCCTATTTACATTGGCATTATACTTATCTATTGGCCCTGCTTTTGCCATCCCTCGTACGGGGACTGTATCCTATGAAATTGCAGTGAAACCATTCTTAGGTGGAGCTGCCTCAGATACAGCACTATCCTTGTTCCTTGTGGGGTTCTTCGTAGTCACATTGTGGCTCTCTATTAATCCGCAAAAATTGGTGAATCGCATTGGTAAAATCTTAACACCAGCCTTGCTACTAACCATCGTGGTATTGATTGTTAAATCTTTGATTACTCCATTGGGCAGTTATGGTATACCGACAGAGGCGTACGCTACTAGCGGTACGGCATTCCTACAAGGCTTCTTAGATGGATATAATACATTAGATGCCTTGGCATCCTTCGTGTTTGGTATTTTGGTTATCGAATTTGTAACACTTTCAGGGGCACAAACACGTGATGAAATTACACGGGCCACTATGAAAGCTGGTTTAATCGCTGTAGGTTGTTTAGGCGTGGTGTATATCTTCATTGCTAGCTTAGGTGCTACTAGCGTAGAACAGTTAGGCATCTTAGATACAGGAGCACCTGTATTGGCAGAATCTGCTCGTTTGTTATTCGGCGATTTAGGGGCTATGATCTTGGCAGTCATCGTATTGTTGGCGTGTTTGACGACGAGTATCGGACTTGTTACCTCTTGTGCACAGTATTTTAGCACACAATTTGGTGGCTTATCCTATAAAGCCTATGCAGTGCTATTCGTGTTGATTTCTTTCGGCGTAGGCATGTTTGGATTGAAAACCATCATTACCGCAGCTATTCCTGTGTTGATGTTCCTCTATCCATTATCCATCGCATTGATTGTGTTGGCATTCTTACATCCGTTGTTCAACGGTCGCCAATGCGTGTATGCTTGGACAGTAGGGGCAACGTTCATCACAGCCCTTGTATCTGGCTTAGAAACAGCGAGCATAGACTTAGGTAGCCTAGGACAATTCTTTGCTACACAAGTACCAATGCACGGCATCGGTATGGACTGGCTTGTATTCGGCGGCGTAGGATTCGTGATTGGATTGATCCATCGGGCATTGGTGAAAGCTAACTAAAAGATTATTTTATATATGTTGGGACTACTCATATACGAGTGGTTCCAACATTTTTTTTATTACATAGGTATAGCAGTTTGGGGTTATAGGAGGGTTATAGGACAAAATGAGTTGGTAAAAAGTCCGAGACCCCTTGCAATTACAGTACAGATTGATATTTAATTTCCTAGATAATACTAGAAAAGAAAAAGCTACACAGTAGAATGTATCTACATGTAGCTTTTATGTATATCATCTTACAGGCATTCTTATTCCAAATCATCGAAATCAAATGCAGCTGCTTTTGTATAGTTTGTAACTTTCGCTTCAAAGAAGTCAGTTTTAGTGCTGTTCAAGTTGGAGAAACTTTCAATCCAAGCCATAGGATTTTCCTTAATCTCTGGATATAATGGTTGCAAACCGATAGAATCAGCACGTTGGTTTGCTAAATATTTGATATAGCGCTCGATCAATGTGTTGTTGATGCCAAGGATTTTGTCATCTGTAATGTATTGACCCCAAGCGATTTCATTTTCTGTACCTTCACGAAGCATTTGTGTTAACTCAGCTTCCAGTTCAGGTGTGAATAGTTCAGGGCGTTCGATGCGAAGCTCACGGATAATGTTTTGGAACAATACTAAGTGAGTCACTTCGTCACGATTGATGTATTTAAAGATTGTGGAAGTTGCGGTCATTTTACCTTGGCGAGCCAATGTATAGAAGAAGCTAAATCCGGAGTAGAAATAGATACCTTCTAAAATGTAGTTTGCCATGATAGTACGAATCAAATTGTGTTCCGATGGTTCATCGCTAAAGCGTTGGTAAATATCTGCAATAAAACGGTTACGAGCTAATAAATGCTCGTCTGTACGCCACTCATCATAAATACGGTCACGAGTAATTGGATTCGTTACCGTATCTAAAATGTAAGAATAAGATTGGGCGTGAATTTCTTCTTGGAAGGCTTGGATGTTCAATAAAGAAGCCACTTCAGATGCCGTAATATAACGGCTCAAGTTTGGCAAGTTCTCGCTTTGGATGGAATCCAAAAAGTTTAAGAAAGAAATGATCTTATCGAAAGCACGACGCTCGCTATCCGTTAAGTATGGGAATTGCTTAATATCTTCGTTCAAAGAAATTTCTTCAGGAATCCAGAAATTGTTCAGCATCGTGCGATACAATGTATTTGCCCAATCGTACTTAATACGATTCCATTCCCGTAAATTCGTCGTATTACCGCCTACCATACTTTGCGTGCCGCGGTCACCATGTTCATTAAAAATCAGTTTCTTTTCCATGAGATATCTCCTATGTGTTTATGTGAAAGTCAACATAGGAGATGACATTCACTGATACAATTAAATAATATACATTTTCCTATTCAGGGACTATTTTATTATACTAAACAGAGATAAAAGTTTCAAATTTTTCTATCTAGTATATTGGTGGAAAATAAGAATAAAAATCATAATATTGTGTTATACTAAAAGTGTCACTATACCGATTCCGTGACAGGAAGGAGGTGTGCCTTATGCTTGATTTAGTTATCCTGTTAATTGTTTCTATCATGGCAAATGTAATTAGTTATTTCATTTGCAAATGGCTAGATAGTAACAGTAAATAGTGACTGGCCTATTGTTATTCTATCAAATAACAAGCAAAAAGCACAGGAATACCAGTCCTGTGCTTTTTTGTGTACCCTACGCTAGAATACGTTTCCTGTTAATTTAGTACGTTTTTATTATAGCATGATAGTAAAGATATAGGAAGAGGAAAGTGGTCACTATTACTAGAATATAGCGGAAAATAAAATATGTCTAAATGGGGCGCAATAGATTCCTGAGCTATTATGGGGCACGTATATGATATAATAAAAGCAATGATATAGGAAGAAGATATATTGAATTGGATAGTAGTAAAGAGAATATCTATAGATTCAAATTTAGATGATAGCAGTTTGCTATAAAGGGATATATTATGCAATTAACACTGAAGCAACAAGAAAAAGCAGCCAAAGAGTTTGCTAAGAAATGGGAAAATAAGGGTGATGAAAAGCAGGATACACAAAGGTTTTGGATGGAATTATTACAAACCGTGTATGGGGTGGAGAATCCTGCTGATATGATTTGCTTTGAAGAACGTGTGCAACTAGAGCATACTAGCTATATTGATGCTATGATTCCCGCAACACATACACTGATTGAACAGAAAAGCTTAGGAAAGGATTTAAATGCGCCTATTCGTCAATCAGATGGCACTGAATTAACGCCAGTTGAGCAAGCAAAACGGTACGCGGCTAACTTGTCGTATAGTAAACGAGCTAGATGGATTGTGAGTTGTAATTTCAAAGAGTTTCATGTATTAGATATGGAGCGCCCTAATGATTCAGTAGAAATTATAGAGTTGAAAAAATTAGGTACTGATTTTTATCGACTTAATTTCTTAGTAGATGTGAAAAGTAGTCATATAGAACGAGAGATGGAAATTTCAAAAGGTGCTGGCGAACTAGTTGGTAGACTATATGATTGTTTATTACAACAATATAAAATTAATGCGCTTCTAACAGAAGATGAGATTTTACATAATATTAATAAGCTTTGCGTTAAACTTGTATTTTGTCTATATGCAGAAGATTCTGGACTATTTGGTAAGAAGAATATATTTCATGATTATTTAAAAGATTTCCAACTTCATCAAGTTCGTAATGCTTTGATGGACTTGTTTCGTATTTTGGATACGCCAGAAAGCAATCGTAGTCCCTATGAAACTGAAAGTTTGTTAGCATTCCCCTATGTTAATGGTAGTTTATTTAGCGATGCTGTAGAAATTCCTCAATTCTCAGAAGAAGCCATTCAGCTAATATTGCAAGATGCATGTAATTTTGATTGGAGTGAAATATCTCCGACCATATTTGGTGCTATCTTTGAAAGTACATTAAATCCAGAAACAAGACGTCACGGAGGGATGCATTATACAAGTATTGAAAATATTCATAAACTCATTGATCCATTGTTTTTAGATATATTCAAAAATGAATATAAAGAAGCGATGACATTAAAAACTGGCAAGGCTAGGATGAAGGCATTGAAACAATTGCAAGAATCAATGGCATCTAAAATATTTTTTGATCCAGCAGCAGGGTCAGGCAACTTTTTAACAGAATCCTATTTATCTTTACGAAGATTAGAAAATGATATCTTGCGAGAAACTATAACAGATGCAGCTGGTACAGGAGTACTTGGATTTAATGAAGAAGAATTTAACCCTATCAAGGTGAGTATTCAACAGTTTTATGGGATAGAAATTAATGACTTCGCTGTGTCTGTCGCTAAAACTGCAATTTGGATTGCAGAGGCACAGATGTTTAAAGAAACAGAAGCGATTATTCATAAAGAGATGGATTTCTTACCACTTCATACCAATGCTAATATCCATGAAGGGAACTCCTTACAAATGGATTGGGAAATGGTGATTCCAGCTGAGCAGATATCATATATCATAGGAAATCCTCCATTTGTAGGATCAAAGTATGCATCCGAATCACAGAAGAAGGATATGGATAAAGTATTTAATGTGTACTCAAAGAAATATAGAAAACTAGATTATGTTTCTTCTTGGTATATTAAATCAGCTGAGTTAATACAGAAAAATGATGGAATACAATGTGCATTTGTATCTACAAATTCCATTACACAAGGGGAACAAGTGGCTTTATTGTGGAATATTTTATATGCCATGGATGTAGAAATCATTTTTGCACATAGAACGTTTAAATGGAGTAGTGAATCAACCGATGGTGCAGCAGTACACTGTGTAATTATAGGATTTAGTGGAAAACAAAATAATATAAATAAGGTGTTATATGCAGATGGACTATCTTCATATGCTGATAAAATTAGCCCTTATTTAGTAGCAGGGTTTAATGGGGTTGTAACAAGTATTTCTAAACCTTTATTTGGACAAAAGCCGATGGTTGCTCCCAATAAACCATGCGATTACAATCATTTAAAAATTGAACCAGATGAATTTTTAGAGTTTAAAGAAAAATGTCCACAATCATTAAAATGGATAAAACGGATGGTAGGGGCGACAGAATTTATTAATAATAAAGAGAGATATTGTTTATGGCTAGTGGGGTGTTCACCGAATGAGTTAAAGCAGATGCCGATGGTATTAAAACGAGTAAAGGCATGTCAAGAGGCAAGACTAGCTGCAAATACGGCAGAGTCTAAAAAGCTAGCATTAACACCTACATTATTTAGAGAACAATTAAATCCAGAGCAGTATTTAATTATACCAGGAGTATCTTCTGAAAAAAGACGATATATTCCTATTGGTTTTTTGGATAAAGAGACCATTCCAGTAATGGGAACATTAATTATACCTAATGCAGATTTAGTTGATTTTGGTATCGTCACATCTAATGTTCATATGGCATGGATGCGTGCGTTTGCAGGTCGATTAGAAATGAGATATAGATATTCTAAGGATGTAGTTTATAACACATTCCCATGGCCAAAATTACAGGAGCAACATCGAGTAGCCATTGAAAATACTGCAAAGCAGATTTTAGCGGCTAGAAAACTATATCCTAATTCCACCTTGGCAGAGCTATATGATGAAGTGACTATGCCAATTGAATTAAGAGAGGCCCATCGAGATAATAATCGAGCTGTGATGCGAGCTTATGGATTTGACTTAAAAATGACAGAAGAAGAGTGCGTAGCAGAGTTAATGAAACTCTATCAGGTGTTGATAGAGAAAAAGTAATAATAAATTTATTTTGTTCTAAGAGATATGGCTGAATTTACAGGGAGGATATATGAAGATTAATTTATCAAATGAAAAACTTTTTATATCAAATGAGCTATCTTTAGATAAAAAGTTGAACTTTATATATGGTAAAAATGGAACTGGAAAGTCAACGTTAACAAAAGTAATAGTGGATAATTATAACTCTGATAGTTTAAAAGTATGCGCATTTCAAGGGTTTGGGTCGATTATAGGAGAAAATAGTTTATTAAATGCAATTGTTCTTGGTGAAAAGAATAAAGATATAGAGAAGAAAATAGAAGAATATAATGCTCAAAATAAAATATTACTAGATAATCTTCAAACATTAGAAAATAGTATTAATAAGAATATTGATGGAAGCAAGGCCAATCAACAAAAGAAGCTAGAGGATCAAATAGTAACTTTAAATAATAAAGAAGGTAGATTTCTAAGAGATGCTGCAAGCGAAATGAGTCGCTTGTATGATAAGAAACTAATACTTGATAATCGTACGTATAATAAAAATTCAATAAAAGACAAAATTGGAGAAGCTAGAATAATATCAGATACAGAGGTAAATGAAGCAAAAGAAACTTTATATATGGAAATAACTGATAAAGTAGGTATGATATCATATGATTTGTTTAAAAGGCCGGAAGATTTTTTAAATGAAGTTAATAAAGTGCTAGGTTTGATTAGTGAAGAAAAATCTATCGTGGAACTTCCTGTGGGTGAAGAATATGTGTATTTAGAGGCAGGAATACATTTACATAAGCCAGGTGAGAAATGTAAGTTTTGTGGAAATTTAATTTCTGAAGAGAGATATCTAGCTATAAAAAAATATTTTGATGCTGATGAAGTAAAAGCGATCAAGAAAGAGGTTGATCGCATGAAAGAAAAAATTGGTGAGGCTATTTCTAGCCTACAAAAGATAAAGTTTGACTTTAATGATTTGCAAGAACCATATAAAGAAAAGATAGGTCTTCAAACTAGATTATTAAGAGGGGAGATTACAAAAGCATTAAATGGATTTCAAACAATGAAGGAAGCGTTAGAGAAGAAAAATCAGTTTGAAAAAATTAATCCGATTATTTTATTAGAAGAAGTTGACTATTCTATTTATATAGATAAGATAAATGAAGATATTACAGCCTTCAATAATAAGATAGATAATCTAAATGCAGAAAAAATACAAGCGAGAAATATATTAGAGTTACATCATATTGCAATATATATTTCTGATGAGAAATATAAAGTTATTCAAAGAGAGAAGTGTGAGTTAGATATATCTATAGAAAGTTTAGAAGAGGAAATTAAAGAGATTAAGTATGAAGCTAATATAATCAAAGACAATATTATCCAGAATGAGGCGAAGATAATAGAATTGGTGAGGGAGACTCAAAGTACCGAAAAGTTAGTGAATAATATAAATGCAAAGTTAGAAGGTTTAACAAACTTTAAACTTGTTTTGCAAAAGGATGATGCAGAAAAATTAGAATATTATGAAATTAAAAATACTGAAGGAGAAGTACGGAGGATAGAAGAATTATCGACAGGGGAAAAAAATCTTATTGCATTTTTATATTTTTTAGAGTCATTACAAAGTATCGAGGATTATAATAAAAAAAAGGTTATTATTTTTGATGATCCTATGAATTCTAATGATGATACAGTTCAATATTTTATGATGGATCAATTAAATAAACTAATAAAAAGTATAAAAAAGGATAGTAGTCAAGATATATTTGTATTATTGACACATAATATCTTCTTTTATCAAGGATTAGTATATGATGTTATTAATATTAGAGAACAGTCTTATAATCCGTATGAATATAATAATTTTTATAAATTGGTAAGAATTAATGATGAAATAAGTATTGTTAAT
>NZ_RQVC01000024.1:0-17193 GCF_003992085.1 Veillonella sp. CHU732 | reverse complement strand
TAAAGATAATTTCTGTATAATTAACTGTAGACATATATGACTCATCCTTTCTTAATTGTGTGGTTACTTTTATGATACGGTTTGAGTTTGTATATGTCTATTTTATTGCAAAAAAAGAATGTTGGCGACTACTCTTATATGAGTAGCCCCAACATTTATTATAGAGCCTTTTTTCATGATAATTACCTCTCAATGAAAAATAAAATAATATACACCGTCTCATACATATAGCTTGACTGATTATATCATTGCATTACTTTTCATGGAGTGTCCTCGTTTCCTCAACATTCAGTAATAACATACCTATAATCTAAATCATAGCAAACATATTTGACTTGGAAGTATCATATCATAGGATATCCATATAAAGCAAATACTTCCCAATAAATAGGCGTTTCGTTTATTTTTGCGTGCAGAATATATACTTTTAATACAATGCCTAAGCATATGGCGTAATCCCATTTACAATCTATCATTTATCATATACAAAAAGAACCCCCGAAGGAGTTCTTTTCATATAGTTAACTTTCAAATTAGAATTTGTAGTTAAGTTCTGCACGGTAGAAGTTAGATACTTTATTGTTATCTTTATCTTTCGCATTGATTGTAGTATATGCTGCTAAGCCAACATTGTTAGCTACTGCATATTTACCTTGTACAGACCAAGCTTTGAAGTTTTGATTGTATGGAGCCCAGAATGTAGAGGAGAATACAGGAGCAACTAAGTCTAAGTTAGTGTATTGCGCTTTTAAGGACCAAGTGCCTTGTTTTTTCATATTGTAATTGCCATATGTAAGGCCTGCAGTCCATGCATGGGAGTCATCGATTTCTTTGAATTTTGCAAATTCACCATCTACAGCTACTTTAGAGCCTAATTTAACATTTGCATGCGCACCATAGAAGTCTAAAGATTTATCTTTCAATCCTGTGCCAGCAGGAGCTAATACACTATCAGCAAGACCTTCTTCAAGGTTGAATCCATTTACTTTAGTATAGAATGCGCCTACTTTAACATCTTTACCAAGTTTACCATTTACTTGGAATACTGCCAATTGTGCATTATCTTTTTGTTCAGCTTTGTATAAGGAAGCTTTTGTAACAATTGCATGACCTTCAAAACCATTTACTAGTTTTACATCTAGGTCTTGTGCATATCCATAAGCTACGGATGCGTTTAATTTGTCTTTACCAACTACTGCTGTAGCACCTTCTAATACGCTATCATATGTCAAACCGCCACCGATGAATAAATCATGACGACCTACTGTAGCTGTTGCATATTTACCGAAGTTGTGTTGTACATACACACGGTCGATTGCTGTGTTAGGGTTACCAGCTGCACCAAATTCTTTACTACCCATTAAACGAATGACGGCCTTAGTGTTGTCGTTTACAGTGCCTTCGAATTGTACACGACCACGATACGTGAATTTAGATTTTTTATCAGCTTTCAATTGCTCATGGCCTTCTTTATCAAGTCCAAATGCATATGTTTCTTTTTTATTTCCTGTGTATTGTAAACGAGCATCACCAGTGAATTTGAAGTTGCCCACTTTGTTTTCCAATGTGGAAACACGAACGCCTAAGTTGTTCAACTCAGCGGAGAATTCGTTAGCTAAACGGTTGATGATAGCATTTTGCTCAGCATCAACACGATCTTGACGAACTAATGCTTTAGCAACCATTTGCGCCATTTCGTAACGAGTGATATTGTTTTGACCTTGGAAAGTGCCATCTGGGTAGCCGTTAACTACGCCTTGAGCCGCCAATTGAGCTACTGCTTGGTATGCCCAATCTTGTGGAGTTACATCGGAGAATGGATTCGCTGCGAATGCAGAAGTTACACCCAATACTGCTGTTGCAGCTAATACTGCTAAATGTTTTTTCATGATAATTACCTCTCAATGAAAATAAAAAAATACACGTACCCAAGTGAATCCCTAAGTATTGTATTAATTACATATTTCATGGAGTGTCCACGTTTCCTCACATTTTTATATAGTGTCATACAGTTCCTTTAGATATCCACTTAGATTACATTTATAATATCACAAAATGACTAATATGGCAATTTTCATGCATTTACCTCATTCTTTAATGTATTTTATCATATACATTCCCCTTTAAACTCATCACTATTAATGCCAACTCGTTTGCTTCTATAGTTCAAATTCAGGTTATAGGACAAAATGAGTTGGTAGACTAATCCCAGTCTTTTATGAATAGCTCTAACATATATTATAAAGCAAAAAAGAACCCCCGAAGGAGTTCTTTTTATCAATTTAATTAGAATTGGTAATTTAATTCTACACGGTAATAATCCGGTACTTCATAACCATCTAAATATTTACCGCGTAATTGAGCATTTGCAGTAATACCTACATTTTTAGCCACTGCATAATCAATAGTTCCCAACCAACCACGGAAGTTAGAATTGGAAATATCAGGTAAGTTCCATGTAGGAGATGTCACAGGAGATACCTCTCCAAGGCGGAAGTATTGAGCTTTTGCACCCCAAGTACCTGGTTTAGTAATATCATATTTACCATAACCGATACCTGCTGTCCATCCTTCACCAGCTGCCCCTAATGTTTCAAAACGAGAATACTCGCCACCTAACCATACTTTGCTATGTGGACCAAAATGAGTATCTACTGCACCACCAAAGTAGTTTACAGATTTATCGCCATGATATTGAACATAGTAGCCTTTTGCATCAACATGTTTACCTAGTTTTGCATTTAATTGATAAGATGTAGTTTGTGCATTTTCTTCACGGGACAAATCAGCTAAATCTCCATCAACCATATAACCATAAGATACAGTTGCATTTAGTTTATCTTTACCAACAGTTGCTTGTGCACCTTCGAAAGCTCCATCATAAGTAAGACCGCTACCAATTACTAAATCTTGACGACCTACTGTAGCTGTTGCATATTTACCAAAATTATGTTGTACATATACGCGATCTAATGTTGTTTCAGGGTTACCTGCTGCCCCAAACTCTTTATCGCCTGTTGCTAAGCGAACTACTGCTTTCGTGTTGTCATTTACAGTTGCTTCGAATTGTACACGTGCACGGTAATCAAATTTAGAACGTTTAAATGTTTCGCTGTCTTCATCATTTACATATGCATTTTCTGTAGTATGAGATCCTTCATATTTTAAACGAGCATCACCAGTGAACGCAAAGTTACCCACTTTATTTTCTAATGTGGAAACACGAACGCCTAGGTTGTTCAACTCAGCGGAGAATTCATTAGCTAAACGGTTGATGATTGCATTTTGTTCAGCGTCAACACGATCTTGACGAACTAATGCTTTTGCAACCATTTGTGCCATTTCGTAACGAGTGATGTTGTGTTGACCTTTGAAAGTGCCATCTGGATAACCATTAACGATACCTTGGGAAGCCAATTGAGCTACTGCTTGGTATGCCCAATCTTGTGGAGTTACATCGGAGAATGGGTTTGCTGCGAATGCAGAAGTAACACCCAATACTGCTGTGGCAGCTAATACTGCTAAGTGTTTTTTCATGATAATTACCTCTCAATGAAAATAAATTAAATTCGTGAATACTATAAAATAACCAGTTCATTTCACCGTTTTTATCATTGGAGTGTCCATGTTTCCTCCACATATATACAACTTTGATTGTACTGATTCTGTATCATAGTATCCACTTTAGATATGCTTAATGGTACCACAATATCCTGGCAATTGCAAACAATATACGATTTTTTTCGATATTTATTTTATGTTTCTTGCGATAGAATTTTTAACTATCTCCTATATGGTCCATAAAAGCTACATAGTTTATACTACCTTACATATTCTTTATTCTCTATAAAATCTATATAGGTGTTAAGTATCAAAAGCGGTTAGTTGGTTCTACCAACTAACCGCCATTTCTCTGTAATTTTATAATACAGTTATACTACTTATATCTATTGTATTAGAATTTATAGTTTAATTCAGCACGGTAGTATTCAGCTACATCATTGCCTTGTTTATCTTTCGCGCCAATTGTGGAGTATGCTGCTAAGCCGATATTTTTAGCTACCGCATATTTACCAGATACTGCCCAAGTTTTGAAGTTTTGGTTATATGGAGTCCAGAATGTAGAGGAGAATACAGGTGCTAATACATCAAGATCTACATATTGAGCTTTTAACATCCAAGTACCTGCTTTTTTCATATCATAAGCGCCATAGGCGATACCTGCAGTCCACGCATTAGAATGTTTTACATTTTTAAATTTAGCAAATTCGCCATCTACTTTTACATTATGACCTAAATCTGCATTAGCATGTACGCCATAGAAGTCTAATTTTTCTGTTGCTTCTGGCAAATCTTTTTCTTTAACTCCTAAATAAGTAGCTACGTCAGCCATATGTTGTGTATTACCAGCACGTACAGCAGATACTTTTGTATAGAATGCACCAAGATCTACTTTAGGACCTACTTTACCATTGATTTGGAATACTGTTAATTGTGCATTATCACGTTGATTATCTGCATAACCAGATTCTTTATAGAAACCTGTACCTGGTTTATCTTTTGTATTACCTTGTACCACTTTAAACGCCAAGTCAGGAGCATAACCATATGTTACGGATGCATTTAACGCATCTTTACCTACCATAACAGTAGCACCTTCTGTTACGCCATCATATGTTAAGCCACCACCAACGAATAAATCATGACGACCAGCTGTCGCTGTTAGATATTTTCCAAAATTATGTTGCACATAGATACGGTCAATTTCAGCTGCTGGAGTACCTTTTCCACCAAATTCTTTATCTGCTGTTACACGAATTACAGCTTTTGTATTATCATTCACTGTAGCTTCAAATTTTACACGACCACGATAATTAAAGTTGGATTTTCTGATTGTTTTATCTGTATAGAATCCATCTGTAGCATGGCCTTTATCATCTTTTTTAAAGTATGCATAAGAATCTGTAGTTTTTTCATTGCCCACAAATTTTAACCGTGCATCACCAGTAAATTTGAAGTTACCCACTTTATTTTCCAATGTAGCTACGCGAACCCCTAAGTTGTTCAATTCAGCGGAGAATTCGTTAGCTAAACGATTGATAATTGCATTTTGTTCAGCATCCACACGATCTTGACGAACTAATGCTTTGGCAACCATTTGTGCCATTTCGTAACGAGTGATGTTGTGTTGGCCTTGGAATGTGCCATCTGGATAGCCGTTCACTACGCCTTGTGCTGCTAATTGAGCGACTGCTTGGTATGCCCAATCTTGTGGTGTCACATCAGAGAAAGGATTTGCTGCAAACGCTGAAGTTACACCCAATACTGCTGTTGCTGCTAATACTGCTAACTGTTTTTTCATGATACTACTCCTTTTCTAAAAAAAGAAACCATCAAACTAAGTAGACTAGATAGCAGCCAGACCGCCCATGATGTGGGAGTGTCCCAGTTTCCTCGCTTGACACGGTAGAGTACTGACATATCCTATCTAATTCCACCTTTACCCGAAGTATACCACTAATTATTCAATGTGTAAATTTTTAAAAGTATTTTAAAATTAAACATATTTATCATTTTTTATTGTTTATATTAACAAATAAAAACTATCACAAACTACATTAAGATACGTTTACTTTCTCTCCTCCAATTCCAACCAACGTAAAGTACTCATATCCAACTCTTCTACCACTTGTTCTCGTTCTTTAATGGTATTTTCAATGGCGCTATAGTCACTCCCCCCTTGAGCAAGCATGGCATCGTAAGCTTTCACTAGGCCTTCTAATTCCGCAATACGGAGTTCTAGTTGCTCTAGTTCCTTCGTTTCCCCTAGGGTCAGTTTTTTCTTGGCACCTTCGTTGCTATCTGTCGTAGTCGATATTGTTTCTGGATTCATACTCGTATTCACATCTATGCCTGTACCATAGGACTGTATATGTACGCCTTCACTTTCAGTATCCATTAGCACCCCTTCATTGTCATGGTGTTCCACATCCTGCTCCTTAGGACCAGCGGATCCACCCTGTACCTGTACAGCATGACGTAGGACACCACGTTTCGTATCACCACCTATGCTACTCGTTAGGTTCGTATCCGCTTCATAGTCGGAGTAACCGCCATGATACACCTCAATATGACCCGCTCCCGTGAATACAAAGAGCTTATCTACTACACGGTCTAAGAAGTATCGGTCATGGCATACAGTGATGACAATACCACTATAAGAATCTAAGAAATCTTCTAACACTTCTAGGGTAGGAATATCTAAATCATTGGTTGGCTCATCTAAGAGAAGTACATTCGGCGCATCCATTAAGATGCGCAATAAAAAGAGTCGTCGTTTTTCACCACCAGATAATTTACGGATTGGTAAGCCATGGTGTGACGGTGGAAATAAAAAACGTTCCAATAATTGACCTGCACTTAAAGAGCTACCATCGGGCAAGTGTAAATAGGAGCGATTTTCCCGAATATAGTCCAACACCCGTTGGTCTTCTTTAAAGGTTGGTAATTGTTGCGAGAAATATCCAATGCGAACTGTTTCTCCACGCCCCATAGTCCCCCTGGTTGGTTCCAAGGCTCCTTGAAATAACTTCATCAATGTTGTCTTACCTATTCCGTTGGGTCCCACCACGCCGATACGATCATGGCGCACCATATGGTACGTAAAGTCTCTAATCACTTCTCGCCCTGTAGAATACGTAAACGACAAGTGCTCTATATCAAAAATGGTATTTCCCAAACGAGAGGCTAATACAATCGGATCCACAGTGCCTACTTTTTGTCGTTTTTCCATAGCTTTCAATTGCTCAAACCGTTGCAATCGTGCCTTCTGTTTCGTGGTTCGTGCCTTCGCACCACGGCGCACCCACTTCAGTTCACTAGCAATTAACTTTCTCCGTTTTTCTTCGATAGCATCTAACTGCGCTTCTCGTTCTTCTTTCAACGATACATAGGTTTCATAGGTCTCTTGAAATTCATATATGGTCTGATTTGATAATTCCCATATGGTGTTGCATACGGCATCTAGGAAATATCTATCATGGGTGCTCAATAATACGGCGCCTTTTCTATCTTTTAAATATAGTTCTAGCCATTCAATCGTGGCCTCGTCCAAATGATTCGTAGGCTCATCAAGCAATAATAAATCACAAGGGTAGACCAAAGCTCTAGCTAATGCCAGTCTCCGCCGTTGTCCCCCAGATAATGACTTTGCTGACCCATGTACATCGTGAAAGCCAAGACGAGTCAATATCATTTTCGCTTCTTGTTCTACAATCCAGCCATCTTCTTCATCCATGCGCGCTAATAATTTCATATACTGCGGTGATTCTGGATCTTGTAAAGCTCTTTCAAAATCTCGCACCAGTGAAAGTTTCGGGTGATCCCCTAATAATACATTGTCTAGCAATGTGCTTGTTTCATCAATATACGGATCTTGTTCCAATCGGTGAATGGTAGCCTTCCCATTCCGTTCTATACTCCCCGTATCTGGTTCTTGCGTTCCTTCTAAAACCTGTAATAAAGTTGTTTTCCCTGTTCCATTGACACCAATTAAGCCAATACGATGATGAGAAGCTATAGTTGCATTTACGTTTTTAAATAATAACCGTGTACCATAGGATTTTTCTATATTTTGTAATGTTAAGATGTTCATATTCGTTTATACAATTCCTAATTCTTGTTTTAATGCACTTTGTAAGATTTTAGAAAAATTTAAATTTTTCTCTTCTGCCTTATGATTTAGCCAACTAGGAATGGTAAGCGTTTTTTTAACAGCTCGATTATCTGTCTTTCTCAAATATGCTTCTTCATCCCATTTTACTAATCCTATAAACTCGCCCGGACTACATTGAATATCTGTTGGGTTGGTAGGTGTTGGAAATGTTTCTTTATCTTCACTTAATGAATATAAGTAAAGCCCCAAAGCATCTTCTGCCATTTCTACAGCTTCTGCCAATGTATCACCTTCTGTAACACAGCCTAACAAGTCTGGAAAACTTATAATATAACCCCCATTTCCATCACTGCTAAAAATCGCTGGATACATTTCTTTTCTCATAGTATACCTCCTATTTCATCGTCATTACTTTATTTAATTCCCGCTTGCTTTAATATGGTATGTAATGTTTTAGGTTTTAAGTCTTCTTTATGTACAGGTACTGTAACACGTCCAGCTTTGCTAGTATGTTTTAACATATGATGAGACCCTCGTATTCGATCAACATACCAACCGTCCTTTTTTAATTCTTTCAATACTTCTTTGGGTGTTACCAATACAATCACCAGCTTTCATTTAGTTATATACGAAATTACTAATTGCACACAAAAGTAAACCTTATACTTAATATAGTACGTACTCATACGTATGTCAACTGTAGATTTGCATTGACACGCCTACTTTCATGGATTAGAATGAAAGTAATCTATTCATTATTTTATAAGGAGGTTATCATGGACACTGACACGGTTCAGCAAGAGTTTGAAGATATTGGTTTTGAAATTGTAGAAGTTGACGAACGGGATGTTCTATTGTACGAACTATCTGATGGTAGCGAGGAAGAAGATGGTCAATATGCCATTGTTTCCGATGAGGATGGTCGCATTCCTGTTTCAATGGATACGCCTGTAATTGTTTCTGTGTATGATGATAATGATACATTTCAATGGAGCGTAACACTTTCGAACGGTGAAGAGTTGAAAGACTTATTCCTACGTGTGGAAAGTGCGGAAGAATTGCTAGATACGTTGCAAGATATTCGCCATGAAAATATCGAGCGTTACGATTCCGAAATGGACTCCTATAGCGAGTAATACAGCAAAAGGCTGTCGCAGCATGTAATATACATGTTGTGACAGCCTTTTTTATTTGCCTGATAACAATAGCACTTACTTGACTAGCTTGTAATCATAATCTGCTATTGCAATTGAAATGTAGTCAGTGATTCTCTATTTTATGTGCAATCATCTCTTCACAAGCGTCTACGATTTCTGCTGCTCCATCAACTTTCCAAGCCTTAGCCGCTTCATGCATGGCTTGTAACCGTTCTTGGTTTTGTAACAAAGCACCGACTACATCATCTAAATTTTCAATATGTCGTGCCCACTTGCCACAGCCCTTTTGTTCCAACAATTCTGCATTAGCCTCTTCTTGTCCAGGGATCGCATTAAAGAATACCATTGGCACCCCGATGGTGACCCCTTCCATACAAGTCAATGCCCCTGGCTTTGTTACAAGCAAGGTCGCTTTCCGCATCAGTTGCGGAATCTCATTGGTATAGCCATAAATGGAAATCGGTGTGCGTAAGGAATCTTTCATGTGATGTAACGAGTTATACAATCCATCGTTCAAGCCAGCCACTACATGGATTTCATCGATGCCCGGTACATGGTCTAACCGCTGTAATGCTTCTTCTACACAGCCTAAGCCAAGGCCACCACCCATGAGCAACACACGTTTGCATTGATCGCTACCATAGGGTTCCTCTAAAGGTGTAAAGAAATGACGCATAATAGGAATGCCCGTCACATGGATTTTCTCCAAGGGCACCCCCATATTTAACACTTCGTATACCATAGATGGCGTTGCCACATGGTATGCATCGATTTCATCATAGCGCCAAAATTGATGGGCTGCAAAGTCAGTCATGACCGCTGCAATAGGAATGTCGATTTTTCGATGCCGTTTCAATACACTGGCTGCACCACAAGGAAATGGATGGGTACATACAATTAAATCAGGTTGCTCCTTTTCAATGAGCTTTTCCATCCGATTCTTCAACATCCAAGACACTACGGTTTGGGCTACGCTTCCCTTCCATTCTCCACCAGACCAACGATACACAATGTCATAGAGGAACGGGAAAAAGTCTAGCATCTTGAAATACGTTTCTTTCAATAGATTATCAAAGGAAAACGTATCTGTTCCGAGGAAGTCCACATGGTGAACTACGGCACTTGGATCCTTCTGTTGCCAATATTCTTGTATGGCTAGCGCTGCTTGCGTGTGACCGGTACCAATTGAAGCAGATACGATTAAAATACGTTGTCCCATGTGTCCTCCTTTCCTTAGATATATCTTAGCTCTTGTATCGCATCTCTACGAGTCTTACTGCGATACTACATTATGTCTATTCTATCATAAATTAAAAGAGATACAAAACAACGCCACCATTCCAAACCATATAGGCTCGGAATTGTGGCGTTATTACATCTCTTAGGAATGACCTGAATTATTTTTTGCGAACTGGCGCAGCTGGTCCATTAACAAGATCTTTTAATTGTTTACCTGCTTTGAAAGCTGGGGATTTGGACGCTGGAATTGTCATTTCTTCTTTTGTACGAGGGTTGCGACCAGTACGTTCAGCACGAGTACGAACTTCGAAAGTACCGAAACCGATAACTTGTACTTTTTCTTCTTTTGCTAATGCTTCGCCGATTGTGTCGAATAAAGCTTTTACTGCTTTTTCAGCATCTTTTTTTGTCAACTCAGCTTTTGCTGCAACGCTTGCAATTAATTCAGTTTTGTTCATGATTGAACCTCCCTTAAAAATAGTATCCTCTAACTTAATCATTCGAGTTAAGTTTCACCTTCGCCGCATCCCAAAATTCATCTAGCTCTTTGAGAGTAAAATCCTCCCATTTTTTTCCACTTCGTTGAACCTCTTGTTCTACATATGAAAAACGCCGTATAAACTTTGTATTCGTGCGGTGTAGTGCATTTTCTCCGACTATTTTATACCATTTAAACAGATTTATCAAGGAAAAAAGTACATCTCCCCCCTCTTCTTCTGCTTTTTCTATATCTTTTTTGAATATTTCTTGCTTAAATTCATCTATTTCTTCATAAAAATTCGCCCATACCCCTTCTTCTGTGGGCCAATCAAAGCCTACTTTACTTGCTTTTTCTTGCAATTTTTGAGCTCGCAACAGTGCTGGTAGGCCTGGAGAAATTCCATCCAAAATAGAGGTTCGTTCATGACCTTTTTCTTTTGCCTTTAATTCTTCCCAAGTGGCTAATGTGTCACCTACAGTTTCTCTATCTGCCGTTTGAAATACATGGGGATGACGCCGTACCATTTTTGCCGTAATGTCGTTGACCACATCTTGCATGGTAAAATGTCCATTTTCTTCCGCCACACGTGCGTGGAACACAATTTGTAACAACAAATCGCCTAACTCTTCACGCAAATGGTCCACATTTTGTTCATCGATAGCTTCTAATGTTTCATACACTTCTTCTAACAAATATCTGCGTAAGGAACTATGGGTTTGTAATTTGTCCCAGGAACACCCCTTAGGTCCACGTAATTCGGCTAATACATCCACCAAGGGATCCAATGTAAAGGAACTCATTTCTTTTTGACTCATTTAGATCCTCCTTTCTTCATAGCTTGTTTCGCTAAGCTTTTAAATTCTTTCAAGTCCATCGTCTTCGTAATACTTAGGGCCACCACATAAAACACAATCCCTAGAACGATGGATAGTGCCACACTCATCGTATTCGATAGGATAGTGCTTATAAAATTATAAACCATCACCGTACCTCCCCCCATAGCTAAGGAGGAGAATAGTATTTTCCCAATTTCTATGAAAGATACTTGGAACGATGTACTGCGATACAGTATATACAAGTTCGCTATCGCAGCCATGCCAAAATCTACATTCGTAGCCCACGCAGCCCCTTCGATGCCCCATTGAGGAGTTAGATAGAGGTTTAACAAGACTTTCAAGATAGCTCCTAATAGTAATGTGAACATAGGGATTGCCGTCCGTCCTAAGCCCTGTAAGGCCCCTGTGGTGACCTGTTGTACCCCTAGTAGCCAAATACTAGCACTAAGAACCGCAATGGCACCACCTGCATGAGGCGTATCAAACATCATCTGAGAAATAGGTGTGGCTAACACGCATAATCCCACAAAGGCAGGAATAGTCACAATATTTGTCATCCGTAGTGCCGTTCCCATACGATGATGGATTTCTTGCTGATCTCGTTCACTATGTAACCGAGAAATAGCAGGCACTAAACTAGTGGCCAGAGACATGGTCACGATGACAGGTAAACTAATCAGAGAAGTCGCCATCCCTGTCAAATATCCAAAGGCTGTAGTCGCCTCTTCTTTACCATATCCCGACAGCATCAGCTGTTGTGGCACCAACCACAAGTCGATAGCTCCTATGAGGGGAATCATGATATTCGCCAATGCCACAGGAATGGCCAGCACAATTAATTCTTTTATAATCGATTGCCGTGATTCTAATGGATAGTTTTGACCTTCTAATTTAGGTTCTCGTCCATAATAATAGAGCAACACCACGAATCCTAAGCCTACACCAATGACAGAAGATAAGGCAGCACGACTGGACGCCAGCTCAATGCCCTGTGGCAAGAAATACATAGCTGCCCCCACCATGACCAGTACACGTCCTAACTGCTCGCACACCTGAGATATGCCCGTAGGTAACATATTTTGAAACCCTTGAAAGTATCCGCGAAAGCACGCTAGCAAGGATACAATACCAATGGCAGGTGCTACTGCTAATAAGGCTCCTTCTGCCCTGTTATCTGTGATTAACCCTACATCGATGACATAGGGTATGGCAAAGTAAAAGCCTATACTCAGCAAGACTCCCATAAGCCCCATGGTGGTCAATGCGACCTTGAAGATATGCCGTGCCCCTCGATAGTCCTCTTGACCTACTTTGCGGGCAATCATAATAGAAATTGCCACTGGTAACCCTGCTGCGCCAATACTAATGATGAGTTGATACAGGGAATAGGCCATTTGGTAGAGCCCTACCCCTTCACCTCCCAAAATGCGGGCTACGATGACCTTACTGATAGCGCCTATGACTTTCACCAGTAGTCCTGCTACGGTTAAAATCATAGCTCCTTTCATAAATCCTGTCATACTAGCCCTCCTTTGGAAGTTTCCGTTCAAACTCACTCATTACCTGTTCTACCTGTCGGATCACATCACCAGTTTGTAATGTGTATGCCCATACTGTTGGATTCGACCCACGATGTTTCATATGTTTCCATATATCTTCACTGATGGCGCCCATATCCCAGTCTTCCATTTTTGATTCATCTTGCCAAGTGAATAGAATGTTCCCATCTTTACGAATGACGCTCTTCATACCTAACGCACGAGCACGTTCTTTGATACCTGCTAACTTGATGAGGCGTTCCACTGGTTTCGTTGGAGATCCAAAACGGTCAATCAATTCATCCACAAAATCATCTAAACCTGCTTTTGTATCAATTTGCAATAGCCGTTGATACACAGAAATTTTGCGAGCCTCATCATGAATATAGGCACTGTCAATGAAAGCATCGATACCCACATCCACCACTGGTGCTGGCAATGGCCGTTCTGGCATGTCTTTTTTCTGTGCTTTCGCGATAGCTTCTTCTAACATGGCTGCATACATAGCAAAGCCCACTGCTGCGATATTACCATGCTGTTGAGCCCCTAATAAATTGCCTGCCCCTCGAATTTCCATATCCCGCATAGCTAGCTTAAATCCTGCGCCCAATTCAGTAAACTCTTGGATGGCTTTCAACCGTTTTTCGGCGCTTTCATTTAGCATCTTATCGGGACGATACATAAAATACGCATAAGCTCGTTGGCTAGATCGTCCTACTCGTCCTCGCATTTGGTACAACTGTGAAAGTCCCAAATGGTCTGCATCGTAGATAATAATGGTATTGGCATTCGGAATATCTAAGCCTGTTTCGATAATGCTCGTACATAAAAGCACATCATATTGCCCTTCTGTAAAGTCCTGCATCACATGTTCCATCATAGCCCCTGCCATTTGACCATGTGCCACCGCAATACGTAAGTCCGGCATAGCACGTTGCAACTGCTCTTCCATATGCGTAATAGACTGTACCTTGTTATACACAAAGTATACTTGTCCACCTCGTTGCAGCTCACGACGAATAGCCTCCGTTACTACTTGCATGTCGAACTCGACCACATAGGTTTGTACTGGCAACCGCTCCATTGGCGGTGTATGAATCACACTCATTTCCCGAACCCCTACCAAGGACATATGCAAAGTCCGTGGAATCGGTGTGGCACTGAGGGTTAAAATATCAATATTCGTAGCCCATTGTTTCCATTTTTCTTTTTGTGCTACCCCGAATCGCTGTTCTTCATCCACCACTAATAGGCCTAGCTTTTTGAACTGTATTTGCTTACTCAATAGGGCATGGGTGCCGATTAAGATATCTACCTGCCCATCTTGTACGGCCTTGATAATATCCTTCTTCTCTTTGGCAGAACGGAATCGATTTAACACTTCTACGCGAACTCCAAACTGTGAAAATCGATACATGAATGTTTTAAAATGTTGCTCTGATAATACTGTAGTTGGTACTAGCATAGCCACTTGCTTTCCACTCATGACAGCTTTGAACATAGCTCGCATAGCTACTTCTGTTTTACCAAATCCTACGTCACCGCATAACAATCTATCCATTGGACGTGGAGATTCCATTGATTCTTTAATTTCTTGAATAGCCTGCAATTGGTCATCTGTTTCTTCATAAGGGAACTGGTCTTCAAACTCACGTTGCCATGGTTGGTCTGGTAAAAATGCATAGCCCTCAATAAGTTCTCGTTTTGCATAAAGTTCCACCAATGTATCTGCTAAATCATCAATGGATTTTTGAGCTTTCGTCTTTGTTTTAATCCATTCTTTACCGCCCATTTTATGTAATTTAGGGGTAACCCCTTCATTACCAATGTATTTTTGCAGTTGGTCCAAATGATCAGCAGGCAAGAAGAGTCGATCTGTACCCGCATAATCGATTTCAATATAGTCCCGATGAATGCCTTCCGTCTCAATCGTCTTTAGCCCTCGATATTTACCAATACCGTGGATGCTATGTACAACATAATCACCTACACTGATATCTGTAAAATATTTTATCTCCTGACCCTTTTCTACTTTTTTCCGAATTTTTTTCTTCTGAAAGCCGAATATATTTCCTTCTGTGATAACAGTCAGGTTGGAATGAGGTAACTCAAATCCCTCTGAAAGAATACCGTCCACAATAAGTACAGCCGGTGCTGTCCATTCCCATCGCTCACGATGCACATAGGAAATCTTATTCTCTAATAAGGCATTTTCTATGGCTTCACGGCGTTGCTGATTGTGCAATACCAACACAATTTGTCGTTCTAAAGAGGCATTAAACTTAATATCATCCATGAGCATAGGAATCTGCCGTTCATAAGAGGCGATGGATTTCCCCATCATACCGATAGTGTGCACCTTCCCCCATCCAGCAGAACGTTGCATCATACTGAATAAAATAGTTGTATGCGCCTTAGACGATGCTTTCCAATCTTTCCACAGCATATATAACTCTTCATTCATCGAATCTTCTTTATGCACTTTTCCTAAAGCTTCTTCTAAACGTTTTGGCTCATCTAAAATTAGTAAACTTTCATCTAAATAGGAAAGGATAGAATAGGTCTCCTCATCACTATCTGCATGGATAGGCAAGATCATACATTCCTCAGTTTCCCCCATAGACCGCTGTGTATCCACATTGAATTGGCGCATCGTGTCGATAGTATCCCCGAAAAACTCTAGACGATAAGGGAATTCACTTTGGATAGGGAATATATCTACAATATCTCCACGCACGCTAAAATGACCACGATATTCCACCTGGTCCACTCGTTCATATCCAATTTGTACTAATTGTTCCAATAGATGTTGTTGATCGATATCTTGTTCTACCTCTAGAGATATCATACGTTCTAAGACAGTAGAAGGTGCGCCTACAAACTGACTTGCCTCTTCCACAGTAGCCACTACAATCACTGCTTTACCTAACGCTAAGTTTCCTAAGGCTTCCATCCGTTTAGCCTGTGTATCTAAACTCTTTGCCGTCCACTGTGAAAGTACTCGATCCACTCTGGGATACGATAATACCTTAACCTCAGGTAACAAACACTGTATATCTCGCTCCCACATGTCCTTATGTGCTTTATCATGGGTCACAATTAAAGTCGGTCGCTGTGTATTTTGTAGCATAGCTTGGCTATATATAAACGATTTCTGCGAACCGCCTAACCCATAGATTTGTGTAGCCCCTTTTTTATAAAAGGCATCTATGGTATCTTTCATTGTTCCCGCTATATCTAACAAAGGTTTATATGTCATCGACATATACCATTTCCTTTCCTATTAATTATAATACTCTAGCCCTTGCTGCATTAGTAAAGTTACTTATTTATAAAGAACAATACACAAGTTTTATCTTCTATGAATACTATCTATTTTGAAGCAATATATATACTTAAAAATAATGATTTCAAAACTACTTAAAAATATAGTTGAATTGTTATATATTATTTTCATAAACTAAGAGTTATAATATTTAAGATATATCATATATAAGAAAGAGGCTATAGTTATCTATAGCCCCTATGATTATTCTAAGTTTTCTTTAATCGCCGTATTTGTGGATTCTTCAATATAATGAAGGGCTGCATATATTAAATACGCACCTACTGTAAGACCGAAGAAAAAGGCTTTGAATATTTCTTTGTTCCAACGAGTTTCACGTAAACCAGAAACCGCAGATGCTAAAAAGCTTAAATCTGTAACTTTCATAGCAACCTCCTTGTACCAACACTTGTACTTGCCATATTTACAATACATATACAAAAAAAGCGAATATAACTATTCGCTTATCTTCTAAATTGGTGCGGGAGAAGGGACTTGAACCCCCACGCCAATGGCGCCAGATCCTAAGTCTGGTGCGTCTGCCAATTCCGCCACTCCCGCATAAGATGGTGACCCAGGAGGGATTCGAACCCCCGACCTTTTGATTCGTAGTCAAACACTCTATCCAGCTGAGCTACTGAGTCATATGTAATTTAGTTGGCAGGGGCAGTAGGACTTGAACCCACAACCAACGGTTTTGGAGACCGCTACTCTACCAATTGAGCTATACCCCTATCTTTACGACTTTATTAGTATAACGTAAAGTTGATACTTTGTCAAGTGATTCTTGTAGCAGAACCAAGGTATTTAGCTGGGCTAGCATTTGCTAGCCCCCGCTAATGCAAATCAGCGACTTCCTATCCTCCCAGGCCGTTTCCAGCCAAGTACTTTCGGCGTTTACGAGCTTAACTACTGTGTTCGGGATGGGAACAGGTGGTTCCT
>NZ_RQVC01000023.1:0-21608 GCF_003992085.1 Veillonella sp. CHU732 | reverse complement strand
CTGGCTTATGTTTACTTCTTTCGAAGTAATTACCTTACATTGTTCAGTTTTCAAAGATCAACTTTGTCATTCACAACACTGTGTTGTGGCGACTAGATTATAATAACAGATTCACAATTTCGTGTCAACAGTTATTTTAATCTTTTTTCATTCACTACTCAAACGAGTATGAACAATATGTTCTCTTGAACATGTTTAATAGTATATTCTATTTCCAAATAAAAAGCAACCCCCAATTTAAAATTTCTTCCCCGAAGAGAATGCAGTTATGCGTAGTAGCCTTGTGGTGTTATTATTGACTAAATCAAGCAAACACGAGAAGAGCACGGTGTGCCCCCGAACAAACATTATGAAATACCGTTTGAGAGGAGGTATACCGTGCTCTTCCCTTCATCATATTTAGTTAAAACCACCACAGGCTACATAGGATCACAAGTGAACGCTTTCACCTAGCTCAAAGTTCCCTTTCGTAGTCACCACTCGATCTTCTGGATATAGTCCATCCAGTATGGTCACCACACCATCTACTTCTAAGCCCGTCTCAATAGTTCTCATATCTATTGTATTATTTTCCGTCAATACATACACAAACTTGCCATTTTCTCCATCACGAATAACTTCTTTAGGTAAAGTAAGCGCTGGTGCTTCCGCTTTCGTTTCAATCATCAATGTATAGAACTCACCAATCGTCACTTGCCCCGGCTGCACATTGAAAGTTGCTTTCACAGTAATACTAGGTCCCGATTCCGTTCCCACAAATGTAATTTGTCCCGGCACCTGCGTTCCATTTATATCTAAATAGACTTGTACGCCACCAGTGATGTTGGGCTGTTTCAAAATCGCACCAAAGCTTTGGGGTACACTTAACGTAGCCACTACTGGGGAATCTTGTTGTATTAGCAGCAACGGTTTTCCCTCGATGGCAATCTTTCTATCTTCATTATAAATAGCCGCCACCTTTCCTTCCATCGGCGAAAGTATTTGGGCAGCTGCCATCTGCGCTTGTATTTTTGCAATAGCAGCTTCTATTCCAGAAGTATCTACCCCAGATCCGCCTGTATAGGATGGAACCGTTACCACTTGTGATTGTGCTCTGGCCGCAATCGATTCAAACTCACGATTCGTAATAATGCCAGCATCACGCATATATCGTGCCCGCTCTACATCCGCTGATGATACGCTACCACCTACCACTGTGGTAGATGTATTCTGCTGTGGCGCTCGACTGCGTGCTTCCTGTAACTGCCCTAATAAAGACTGTAACTGTTGTTGTAGCGATGTGGTATCAATCATAGCCAACACTTGACCGGCTTTCACCATGTCACCTACTTTCACTGTGAAAGTAGACACTGGTCCCGACACCGTCGGTTCCACGCTAGCCTTATGCAATGCCGTAATATTCGCCTCATGACTGATGCGCACCGGCATTTGACGTTCCACAGGATTCACCACTTGCACCGTTTTGGGCTGCATCCATGCGAAGAGACCGCCAGCAATAATCAGCACCGCCACCGCTGTTATATATATCCAATATTTCCGTATCCAAGAATAGTTCATCATCCGCTCCTCTCATATAATGAGTATTATACTACTCTTACATCGGAATATCTAGCACACGAACTCTATCACATATATTAGTCTTGTAATACATCTATAAACCGTGCTATACTAAAAGTAACAAAAGAAGAGCCACCAACGTGTGAAGGCGTTAGGCTCATCTCAAGAATCTACTAATTGAAATAGCCTAACGTGTGAGGTCTGCAACACCTCTTTTACGTTAGGCCTTTTCATTGACTATTTTAATACGTCAATGATTTGAATTGCTAAACTAGTAAGCGCAATGATTAAGGAAATCTTTTCGTACTTAGTCATAGCAACCACCTCCTCCCATAATAGGAAGAGATGAGCCCAACTCACGTTGGTGACTCTTATACTATGTATTATACTATAAAATTTCCCATAACGTGAACTTTTATTATTATATCTCCATAAACTATGCTATACTTAACGTAACAAAGGAAGAGCCACCAACGTGTGAGGGCGTTAGGCTCATCTGGAATATTACAAAATGATGGCCTAACGTGTATAAGTAGTACGAATACTTATTAAATCGTTAGGCCTTCCACATATTAAAGATTACTTCTTTAATATGTGAGCAATGCTAACAATAAAATCAATCGGAGGAATACAGTTAAACGTACCAGCCTTTGCGACATTCCTTACCACCTACATAACACAAACACAAGAAGAGCACAGTGTGTCGCACTCTTCCAATCTTCTGAGGAACGCCGTCACGCGTAGTAGCCTTGTGGCAGCCTTTACTCACTAAATATACGAAACACAGAAACGAGCAACATGTTCCTGAACAAACATTATGAAATACCGTTTGTGAAGGAATGTGTTGCTCGTTTCCCTTTGCTCTATTCAGATAATGACAGCCACAAGCTACATAACGTTACAAGTAACGACCCACAGGCTATATAACGTTACAAGTGACGACCTACATAGCGTTACAAGTGACGATTTGCTGTACTAAGGTCATACTTATGCGCCGTATCCCCTACCAATTGACTCGTCGTCTCATGGCAGGTAAACAGGAACACTTGTGTCCGTTCACTCAACTGTTCTATGACCTGCAATGTGAGCTTCTGTCGTTCTAGGTCAAAGCGCACCAACACGTCATCCAACAGCAATGGCATGGATTCAATCTTTTCAGCGAAGGCCTCTGCTAGGCTTAATCGTAATGCCAAATACACTTGATCGCCTAAACCACTGCTCCACTTTCCTAGGGTTATCTCCCGACCTGTGGTGTCTTTCACGTAGGCCCCCTTATGTGTGTCGTCCATGTGCAATGTATAGATGCCACCTGTCATGGCTTTCACATACTCAGACGCCCTCGCCAACATCGCCGGTTGCCGATCTGTTTCGTATTCTTGTTGTGCCAGTTCCATACCCTGATTGATAAACACATAGGTCATCCACTCTTCCAAGGCCTCTCTGAGCTCCGCTTCTAATTGTTCTTTTTTCAACAATGCTTCGGACACTGCATGGGATGTGCTCAAGTGGCGCATAGATTCCTGCAAGGTCCCCCGCTCTTCATACAATGCCTGCAAGGATGCTTCAATATTCGCCAATTCCGTTTCACTACGGGAGTACTCCAATTCCCATTTGCCTTTATCATTGCCTTGCAAACGGCGGTACCACACATCTCTATGAAACTCTTTTGGCGCCAATAATTCCAGTTGTCGTTGGCTTTGGCGATAAATCGTCTCCCATTGCTTATGCTGATCTTGTTGCAACAAGCGCTGACGATATTCTGTGGCACTCTTCATGCCACCTTTTTGAATCAACTCTTTTTGCGCCAAGAATAATTCTTTTTCTTTCTTGCTCCATGTAGCATATTCTTCACGATAGTTTTTGCGTTGGCTTTCCTTTTGCTCCCACCGCACACGATTTTGCTTATGCAATTGTAGCTGATTATACACTACCCGCAACTCCACGATGGATGGCACTGTGTGTATCTGCAAAGAAGCCCACAAGTTTCGGCACCGATTCACGATGGCTTCTAATTGTTCATGATGCAAACGCACTTGCTTTTGGTATCCTTCAAATTCACGCAATCGTTCATGGTAGGCTTGGTATTCTTCCTTCATGCCATAGAATGCATCATCTCGATTCGTCTGTTTGGCCGCCTTTGGCAACCACGCTTCCCATGCATCCATGGCCTCAGTACCTGCCGCTTCCAAAGTTTTACCTTCTGCTACCCACTGCACTTTCATCACTTCATAGGCTTTGAAATGGCTCACATCGTCTCCATATCCTTTGATTTGTTCCGCCACTGCTTGTATTTCTGAAAGTAAGCTTTCATAGTCAGATTCTGTGGTAGGCATAGAGCGACCTGCCTTCGTTTCTAGCGCAGACATATCCTTAGGCGCCGTAGCCACCACCTGCGCAACCGCGTTACTCCTACGTTTCCCTTGATACGCTAGGCCTGCACCTAGCAACAAGGCGAGTATGCCACCGATGGCCTGTATACCGACTCCTTCTGCATAGGTCATATGCCACGCCAACAAAGCTACGCCTAGCACGGCCAGTACAACGCCCCCTAGATAATAGGAACGTCCAGATCTCACCGTTACTACGGAATCCGTCGATTCTTGTGCTAAATAGGCCTCTTTCAATGCTATTAAGTTCTTATGCTTGGTTTCTAGGGCTGTTACCGTTTCCGTCACCTCACGAGCTCGATCATCTTGTGGAAACGGCTCTCGTCGTTGCCACGCCTCATAGGCCTCACGAGCACTGCGCAACTGACGCGCCACTTGCTCCCCATCGTACCAATTCACATCACTTGGGAAGTCTTCCACATCGCGCCAATACACATGAGATTTTCGAATGAATGCTAGCTGGGCTTTCACTTTTTCTAAGTACAAATCCCCTTCACGGCATTCTTTTTCTAACTGCGTCCATTTCGATACTTCTTGGTACAAACTTTCAATCTCTTGTTCATACATACCCAGTCTATCTTCTGGGTCGAAGTTATCTGGCACCAAGCCCTCTTCCTTGCCACGCCACACGCGCATATATTCCTGGCAACGGCGAATTTCTTCATCTAATTCTAAAAAAGCATCTCGCTCCAAGGACTCTTCCACGTGAAATTGGAGCATTTTCTGCTTCGCTTCTTCTCCCCGTTTATAGGTGTCCCACGCACGAAGAACTTTCTCTACATCTTGCAGGTATTCCTTCCGCTCTTGCCGTTGTTCTTGCAAGGTAGCTTCTTTCTTTTCTAGTTCTTCTAAAGAAGATTGCCACGTATAGTACTCTTGTTCTCCTTGTTGTAACTTCCGGATATCTCGTTCCACCTCTTGCAATCGGTCCAATAAGGTATTGATAGTCCGCTTTCCCGTAGGGGATGCCACTAGTAATTGGCTAGCTAATGCATCCACGTCTTTCACAAGGGTCCCTAAAGATTCCCCACCTTCGGCACCAAAGAACCGTGTGCGCACGTCTACCTCTTGGATAATATCCACCCCTTGTAGGTCATCCAAGGTAATAGCAAAAATGCGATCATAGGTCTTTTTGTCTAGTCCTTGCCACCACAATTCCGCAGGCTCTACCGTATACCGCTGGCCACCCACTTCGTAAAAGTCTAAGTTTTTTCCTTTGCGACCAATGTGGTAGGTTTTGCCTTCTCGTTCCACTACAATATGACCCTCTACAGGTTCTTCTTTCCGTTTCGTCCCCAACAAAATGCCACGAAAGGCTTGGAGCAGTGTTGTTTTCCCACTTCCATTCGGCCCGTATAGCATATGTAACCCACTTTCATGGGGCTGAAAGGTCCACTGTTCATAGGGGCCATAGTGTTCTATATATATTTCTTTAATCTTCATACTCATTCCCCTGTAATAAACGGATCCCTTCCCGTCGTGCCTTTTCATAGGCAGATTCCACCATGTCATCCGTCACCAACTGACTATACATACCCAAGCGTTTCCACTCTGGTCGTTCTGTCACAATCTTCAATAGTGAATCCCCGCCAATATCCATGGCATCCAAGGCTTTCACATAATCGCTGACCATCCCCGGTGCAGCGCCTTGTTTCTCACTACTGAAAGTATCGCATTCGATACCGATGATATACACGCCGTGCTTGCCACTTTCCTCTGCTTGGGCCTCCTCGATCCAAGCTGCACGTACTGTATTGTCACTTGCTACTTCTGATAAAGCTCCTTCGCCTGTCAGTCTAAGTGTCAATAGGATGGACATACCCGGCTTACGGAGCATTTCTTTTTTGTGTCGCAACATTTCCAGCATTTCTACTACGGATTGCACTTGTCCTAAGTCAATCGTATCTTCTGCAAATCGGATAGCATTGGTCTCGTGAAAGTGTACCTCCACCGTGCCACGACTAGATACATCCACCACATAGCACCCTTTCGGGCCACTTTCACCACGATGCAACCCTTGGGTATTGCCCGCATAGACGATGTGAGGCTGTTCGCTCAAAATCTGGCGCTTGTGAATGTGACCGAATGCCCAATACTGAATAGGAATACGCCGTAACGCATCCATAGAGCAAGGCCCCGTCTTGTCATGGCCTTCATGACTGCCCACCGTTCCATGCACAAGAGCGATAGAAAACGAATCACTGCGCAAGGGATGGATATCCGATGCTAGGTCCTCATACTGGGTATCACTGGAGATACTGCGACCGTAAATACCCGCCACCTCTTGGCCTCGCACCATGAGAGAAAACCGATCCACCTGGTCCGCTGCACAGATATGGACATTGTCTGGCAATGGCATATGCCGTTTCCAACTGTCCGCAGGATCGTGGTTGCCTTGTACCACGTAGACAGGAATGTGTTCCTTGGCGAGACTTTCACAGGCCCGCACAAAGTGCATCTCCGCCTCAAGAGGATGATCCGCCCCATCATAGACGTCCCCCGTGATGAGCACCGCCGCCACACGCTGACGGATAGCCAAGTTCACGATATTTTGAAAGGATCCATAGGTAGCGCGCATCATAGCCTCGTCCAAGGATCTGCCAAAAGATTTTAAATAGCGAAAGGGCGCCCCTAAATGGAGATCCCCACATTGTATGAATCGAAATGGTATGCCCATATTATAACCCTTTCCAAGCCTCAGCCAATACCTGCACCGCCCGTTCTAAATCACGGGTCGGTATACCGCTGAACGATAACAACATCTCTACTATGCCGGTCTCATCTCTGTCTATGACCTTGATGTCACAACTAGCCTTTAATGCTCGTGTACGAAATACATCGCTCTTATTTTGCGCCTTACGAATTCCCGCATAGACACCACCCTCTGGATCGATGACCTCATAAGTATCGTCCAAATAGTGGCGCAACAAACTAGTAAAATACTTACTTTTTTCCAAATAATGTTTGCGAAGGCGGCGAATTTGCTTATGCCACTCCCCTTCATCCATGTACATGGCCCATGCCAACTGCTCTAACACACCTGCACTTTGCCCATAGGCCTTGCGGTGCTTGTGAAAGTCCTCATAAAGAACTACGGGTAGCACTAGGTAACTCAATCGAATCGACGGCGGTAACACCTTTGATGGCGTGCCCATGTAGATAACGCAATCTTGAAAGTCCATGCCTTGCAAAGACAACACAGGCTTTCCATAATAGCGAAGTTCACTGTCATAATCGTCTTCTATGATAAAAGCACTTTGGCTCTGCGCCCACCGCAATAACTCTGTCCGCTCTTGAATCGTCATAATACGGCCCATACTATCCCCGTGAGACGGCATACAGTATAGGACTTCCACATTCTCTGCTTGCAATGTGGCAATCAGTTGTGGGCCTCCTGTATCAACCTCTAATACAAAAAAACCGTAGTCTTTCCATACAGCCTTAGCAAAACTGGGGCTTTGACGGTCTATAGCTACCTTGGATTTTCCTTGGTATTGTAACAAGGATGCAATCATATGCAACGAATTAAGAGTACCACTGGTCACAAGTACTCGCTCTGCAGATGCCCGCACACCTCGCGCCTGTTGTAAATATTGATTCAACGCTGATCGCAGTTCTGGTTCTCCCTCTAGCTGACCATAGGTCATGAGCCTCTTTGTATCTCGTAAGGCATAGCCAATAAAGCGTTTCCACCGTTTGAAGTCAAATCCCTCCGGATCCATCGCCCCAGTAGCAAAATTGTAGATAATGGAAGGAGCTTGTATATTCGTTTCTTTATGCAAAGCATGGTTTG
This sequence comes from Veillonella sp. CHU732, assembly GCF_003992085.1. Taxonomy (NCBI): domain Bacteria; kingdom Bacillati; phylum Bacillota; class Negativicutes; order Veillonellales; family Veillonellaceae; genus Veillonella; species Veillonella sp. CHU732. The sequence goes on along the minus strand of NZ_RQVC01000023.1, from coordinate 13,871 downwards.
CTATACAAACCGTACTCTTATCACGATATGCTATTGTCTCTTCTACCTTCTGTTCTATAGTATCCGTTACACTTTGCACTATACTTTTGGGTTTCACTGATGAAAGAAACTCTTCCTTAGGTTCTCTTAGATTACCCACGATTCCACATGTTCGATCAGACGTACTATTAATAGGAGTCATCCCGTCATAATATCCAACTAAAGGCTGGGGAATCTCTAGTACCTCATAAGGCGCCCTGTTATGGGCTTGAATATATCCTTCCGTAGCCAACTGCAAATAGGCTTGCTCCACCGTAATCTTGCTCACACCTAACTGCGCCGCCATAGCACGTATAGAAGGAAGTCGCTGCCCTGGACGGAACAAACCCTGTTCAATATGCACTTTTACAGCCTCATATACCTGCTCGTACATGGGAACCCCTGCATTCGCATCTAGGACAATCATCTAGCCCTCCAAAACAACAAACCTTATCCCTTACATGTATATATCTATCTTTAACTCTCAATTCTAGGGCAGTTCCTTTCATCACCCCATGACTTCAAAAACTAGAACCATTGTTTCTAAAATAGACTCTTACTTTATATTATAAAAGTAAACACGAAAAATGACTACACCAAAAGTATGAATTTCTTTCGAGGGACACTTCGAGCGACATTGAGAGCGATAGCTAAAAAGATAATCTATGACTAATATAAAATAAAACTCCCCAGGTGGCACCCTAGGGAGTTTTTGTGTGTTTGTTCATTAAATCTTTAGCTACGCTTATGGTATCACCTATCACTTATAATTTCAACAATTTTTCTCCATATATTCACCTAAACTCTAGCAATATTTGCATTTATCAATAAACAATGCTATACTTAGCTTATAAACAAGAAGAGCTAATAACGTGTGCTGGCGTTAGGCTCATCTCAAAAGAATGCAAAATGAAATATGCCTAACGTACTAAGGTGTGTGAGACCTTATCCGTTAGGCTTTTTCATTGTCTATTTTACTAGATCAATGAACTGAATTGCTAAACTAGCAATAGAAATAATCAAGGAGATTTTTTCATATTTAGTCATAGCAACCACCTCCTCCCTTACGAGGAAGAGATGAGCCTAACAACACGTCATTAACTCTTCTACGAATCTATTATACCATAAATTTCTACATATAGAATAAAATTCTATAAACGCATAAATTCAAAATATAATCCTAAATAGGTCAACCTCATGATTCCTTTGATAAGAACTTATCACCTTTTTTCAATCCCCAAGAAACACCATTACGAGTAGTAACCTTGTGGCGTTCCATTACTACCCGAATCACACAAACACAGAAGACCGTAACATACCCCTGAACAAACATAGCCGCTATATAGTTTAAAAAGGGGTGTGTTACGGTCTTCCCTAACCCTGAGGAACGCAGTTATACGTAGCAGCCTTGTGGCGTTCCTTACTACCTAAATTCCACAAACCCAAAGAAGAGCACGGCGTGACAAACATTATGAAATACCGTTTGAGAGGGGGATGCCGTGCTCTTCCCTTTTGCTTTAGTCAGTAAAAAATGCCACAGGCTACATAGCATCACAAGTGGCGATTTAAATGTTAACACCATCTCTATTGACTCAAGTTAACAATAGATATATAATGTAGTCATTATGATGTAGTCATTAAAATCAAATGAAAATTACGAGGTGTAATTATGGAAACTGTATCAAAATCTATTTCCTATGAAACAATCATAGCCTACGCGCAAAAAGTATTAGATGGTGGCGAGATCACTCGTGAAGAAGCAGAACAATTGATTCACACGTCTGACGAAGACACTATGATACTATTGGCTATGGCTGACAAAATCCGTCAAAAATTCAATGACGATACAGTAGACCTATGTGCCATCGTGAACGCCCGTTCCGGTAAATGCCCAGAAAACTGTAAATTCTGTGCTCAATCCGCCCATCATGACACTGGAGTTACTGTCTATCCTTTCATGGAAGAGGATGAAATTGTGAACGCCGCTAAAAAAGCAAAAGAAGCTGGTGCGATTCGCTTCTCCATCGTAACAAGTGGTCGTAACACAAACAACCCAAAAGAGTTTGAGCAAATCTTGAGCGCTCTCACTCGCATCCGTAAAGAAACTGGCTTAGAAATTTGCTGCTCCCTTGGTCTATTGACTTATGAGCAAGCAGTGCAATTGAAAGAAATTGGTGTGACTCGCTATCACTCCAACATCGAAACGGCACCAAGCCATTTCCCAGATATTTGTACCACACATTCTTATGAAGATAAAATGTTTACTATCTCCAATGCCCAAAAAGCTGGCATTCGTGTTTGCTCCGGTGGTATCTTAGGCTTGAACGAAACCAAAGAGCAACGTGTTGAAATGGCATTCGAGTTAAAACGATTAGGGGTTGACTCTGTTCCATTGAACATTCTTAACCCAATCAAGAACACACCATTCGAAAACAATGAACCAATTCCTCCATTGGAAATTCTTCGAACCTTTGCTGTGTTCCGCTTCGTATTGCCAAAGGCTTTGATTCGTACGGCTGGCGGTCGTGAAGTAAACCTTCGTGACTTACAATCTTACGCATTAAAAGGTGGTTTGAATGGTATCATGGTAGGTGGTTACCTAACAACAGCTGGTCGCTCTCCATTAGACGATCTACAAATGATCAAAGACTTGGAGCTCAACCTTAACACCGTGCAAGAAGCATAATCCTATACCTGTAACAACGAAACTTTTTCATTACCTATATGTCTCAATTAGAGAGCTGCAACCATATAGAACTTTCAAATGAGAACAGGGGACCCGATTCCATCGAATCGAGTCCCCTGTTTTATTTTCTTTGTATATCCTGCCTATGGAAACGATCTAGAACTCCTAGAATTTGTATTCCACTTGAGCAAAGTATTTTGAAGCTGGGGCTACAGCACCATGATAGATTTCTACTGGGGTACCTTTAAAAGCGTATCCCACTTTAGCACTCGCATGTTGATTAAATGCATAGTTCAACGTAGCTACGTAACCTTTCCAGTTTTTACTGTACCGCGTGTCATATACGGAGGATGCCAAAATTGGGCTATTTTGTCCTAAATAGAAGTACTGCAATCCTACGGTAGCCTTACCATACGTATAATTAGCACCTGCCATCCATGCGTTGCGACCTTTGCCACTCCGAAGCACTGGCGAGAACATTTGGTTATCTTCCCCTACAGTACGTTTTGCATATTCTGCATTCCAACCGAAACGACCGTGGTCACCGCTCAAGGCCACTCCATACACACGATGCGACAACCCTACGTGACTACCCATTAACACATTCTCTACCCCATCCTTTGCAGTAGTATGGGAATTCAAGGATGCCATGTAGACCTTACCAGAAATATGTTTCGTAATTGGCGCTTGCAATTGACCATAAACCATAGTTTGACCCATGTCTTTCGCCTTCGTTGTCAATTCAGTGGGATATCCATACCCTACCGTAAGATTCATTGCACCAAGTTTAGTGCTTCCTACGATACCATCGAAGTCCCCTTCAAACACTAAGCCATCACCAAACATAGTCCCTACACGGCCAGCCACCACTTGAGATTTACCAAAGCGATGGGATATCCATAACCGGTCTACCTCTGTTTTCTTTTGCGCACCTGTTCCAAACTCACTTTCCTGAGCCAAGCGGATACCAATCTTCGTATTCTTGTTTACATCTGCCATTGCATTCACACGCACACGATAGGATGTAGCCGATTTCTTTTTACCATTGATACCATATTGTTGAGATAAATAGTAAATGTATTCTGGAAGTATACTAGCTTTGTGATAAAAGTAGTAAGTAAATATTATATTAAAATCATCTATGGCCAAAGAACTGTCATCTTTCGCATCAGGGTATTGCTTTATAAATTCCGCTTTTGCTTTCTTCCACTTATCATAGGCTAACTTTACCGCATCATGAGTAGTCATAGAATCTGGTAAATCAAAGGTAAAGCCCATCCCTTCTGGTGTGTGTGTATACTTTCTAGTGATTATCTTTATTCTCTTTTCCGTTTCAGAGTAGAAATGTTTTTCATCATCTGAAAGCAATTTTTTATCATCTTCATAACCGGCCACAAGTCCCATACTGTTGTTATGATAAACAGATCCTATATCTGCCTCTTCTACGTATATACCTTCCGCGAGAGCAGTAGCGCTTTCACTCTTATCGACGCTGTTTCGCAGAGCATCTAGATCCATCTGCATTGTCAACCGTCTAGCCGCATCGATGCCCTCCTCAGAGAAATGCACTTCATGCATACCTTTATTAAACGTCACATTATTACCATTCACCTTAAGGATAGTATTATCCTTTGGCACATTAACGTAAAGCCCATGCTCCTTTTGTCCATCAAAGCGTAAACGTATATCTCCAGTAAAACTCACATTGCCCACTTTATGTTCTAAGTTTTCTACTCGAACACCTAGATTCTGCAACTCTTTACTGAACTCGTCCCGCAATTTATTCAATACCTCTTGTTGCTCCCCATTCATGCGTTCTTGCTGTTGCAAAGCTTTCGCCACCATTTGTGCCATCTCAAAGCGAGTGATATTGTGACCCCCTTGGAACGTACCATCAGGATATCCATTCACCACACCTTGTTTTGCCAATTGAGCCACCGCTTGATAGGACCAATCCTGTGGCGTTATATCCGTGAAAGGATTAGCTCCTAATACCGTACTCACACCCAACGCAGTTGTTACAGCCAATGCTGTCATCACCTTATTCATACTCATACCCCATTTCTGAATACACAACTATTTACATATGCAGTATCTAACTCTCTCTGCTATGGCTCATACATAATTTTTAAATTACGTTCATAACGATACCATAGGACCTGTTAGCGATAATACTTATTTTCATACTATCACACACAATAGACTATTGCAAATGCCTTTTAGTCACTCTTAACGTGTTATAGTATTACGCATAAAAAAACACGTTGAGTATGAGCAGTCTCCACATTTGACAAAGAGCAAAAAATAGAGGAAAGTTGTCTAAAAGCATCAACTTTCCTCTATTTGTATGTTTTATAAGATTCCAAATCCACGCAACACCGGCTCATACACATAATACAAGAACAACCATGTCCCCAATCCTGCGACGCCACCTACGAGGGCACCGTTAATGCGGATCCAAGCAAGGTCTTCTTCCACCTTACTTTCAATAAAATGGATGAACCGTTCTGTACTTAAGCTTTGTAGCACTTCACGGATGATGATACCGATAAACCCATGACTCTTCGAAGCAATGTGCAGCATAATATGAGTTAAGGCTTCTTCCAAACGTGCCACCATACCCGGCTCTTCACAGTAATGACTCCACAACTCTTGAAAGCTCGATTCCAAGGCAATGGCCATTGGCGACGTCCCATCCGTAGATACCATGCCTTCACGAATCCGTGGGCATACATAGTCTTCTAACATGAGCTCCCAATCTTGCACATCGATCCACTGTTGGATAGCATCGTCCAAGGTCTTTGTGATGCTTCGGTTCGACGCCATCTGCTGTAAAGGTCCCACCCATTGGTGTAACCACACCAGGCGCTCCGTGCTGTTCGGCTGTTTCCATCGTTCTAACATCTGATGCACTTCTTCGATGATGGCCCCCGCCATTTCTTGGACATTCACAATGTTCAACCCTTCTGAAAGTCCAATGAGCATGGCAGACACTACATCTTTCTTGCGCTTTTCGATTTCTTCCTCAATAACCGCTTCTAGCCATTGCTGTGCTTTCGGTGTATACAAAGCCCTCTGCAAATAGTCGATGCCTCGAATCACCACACTTTCATAGCGATTGTGTTCACACACATGGAGTAAAGTCTGTTGCATAGGACCGATAAAGGATTGATTATGCAAAAATTTCCGCAACCGCTGTGCACCCCATTGGGCCCACTCCCGATCACTACGGCGCTCCCACAACTCAGACAACACCGTGGCAATCCCTTGGCGCACCGTATTCCGCCCTACATCACTACGGATATATTGGTCTACAAAGGGCACAAACTGCACCCGTTCAATGGCGCTTTTACATTGATCATAGGTGAGAAGTTTCGTATTCACCATGCGAATAATCCCCTCAATAAGACGATTCTTATTTCGTGGAATCAGCTCTGTATGAAAGGACACGCCCAAAGGTTTCCGAAATAAAGCAGTCACCGCAAACCAGTCTGCTACGCTGCCGATGAGGGCGGATTGGACAAACCAATACAACCCATCATACCAAGGAGCCGTGATGTACCACTGACCCCACCACACAAAAGCAAACAGCACCGCCATGGTGAGTAGCAATCGATTCGCATAGGTTGTATAGGGATTCCTGGTAGTTTCTATAACTCGAGGGCTCATAAGATCTCTCCTTTCAGCAAGGTCAATCCGTAGAAGAGGCCACCTAAGATGGCGCCCACCAAGGATCCGTTGATGCGTATCATCTGCAAATCATAGCCCAATTTAGATTGTAAAATGCGAGTAATTTCCTCCGGTGTGAATCGGTTCATCTCACGCACGACGATGTGTTCAATCCAAGGGCGCACATAATTTAACACATGCAACAATTGGAAGAGAATGAATCGTTCTACCTTGCGACCTTTCACAGCATTCGTTTCCAAGCGCTCAAAGAAATGATATAATTCCGCTTCTCCTTGCTCGACATACCGTGCCAAGTCCAACGTATCTTCCAACACATAGCCGTCTTCGATAAACTCTCGGAACCAAGCATTCTTTTTATCTTCTAGTTTTTGTTGCCACTGTCCATTCTGTGCAAGTTCATCCACTGCCCATCGAGCCTTCGTGTATACTGCAGAACCCAAGGGCGACTGCAAGGATTCTTGGCTCATCAAATAGGCGCAGCCTTTCACCTGTATCATGTGCGTAATGTATTCCGGTGAAAGTGACTCCCCACCTAATGCGAGCGCCAATTCTCGCAAAAATGAATGGTCTGCATAGCGATTCATCACAGAGGATACTAGCCCTAATAAGTAAGGGCGAATCCCCTCCGCCGCTAGCAATCGTTGGAGCATACGGTTGATGTGCATCCATAGTACCTCTGCTCGTTCTGTTTCTAACAGCTGACGGCACAAGCTAACTACGAAAGGCGTCACACGCCAAGACTCCACACCGTTCTTGATGTGCCCTAGTAATTGCTCTTGCAGTAAATTTTCTTTCACATGGGGCAACACATGGTCTTTCAGTTCCTCAAAACACACGTGAACATATCCCCGACCAGTGACACTATTCATAAATGACACAATCCGCTGCGGTACACGTTCCTGTTTCAGCACCTCGTACATGTGGGACACCCGAAGGAGTTCATCCACCATCATGTGCCGTGCCATTTCCACGAACCGTTCCTTATTCCTAGGGATAAGCGCCGTTTTAAAAGGAATCCCTAAAGGCTTCGTAAACAGTGCCGTCACCGCATACCAGTCAGCTAAACCACCAATCATGGCAGCCCCTGAAATATGCGTGATGAGACCCCAAAAAGGATCTCTATGCAAGGGATAGGTCACTAAGAATATGACTGCCATCAAGACTAATAGAGCTGTCGCTCCATGTCGTTGTAACCATGGTGTCATTTACTTCACTTCCTCTACCGCATCACCTGGCTGTTCTGGAATCCAGCAACATTGGTTTGGGTATGTGTGGCGGAATGTTTCCGAGGGCACCCAAATAGATCCATTGGCATGCATAGGAATAAATAGTTTCGTGTTCATCATACCTAACACTTCTAAGGCTCCCCACTCGCGAGCTACTTCTAACCGAGCATCTACAGGGAACATCATAATATCCACAGACAAACCTGTTAGAGGTGCGAATTCCTTCTCCTTTAACGCTTTTGCCTCTGCAATATTCTCCGGCGTATCTCCAGACCAATGCCACCAGTTTAAATCTCCTGCGTGAAAGATGCGATGCGTGCCTGTATCTACCAAAAAGGAACCCCCTTCATCAGTGGAGCCAAACATGGTGACAGTTAGATTATCTGATTCTAATGTGTCGCCTACTTTCATGGAGTGCAAAGAAAATACTTGTTGAACCAACTCTTCTGTTAAGCTTTCCTCTGACAGAGTCTGATCATCAGTAGGGCACTCGTTGTTGATTCTTTCTAGTACTAAACAAGCTTTCTCAGTATCTAGCTTTGCGCCAGCAATCTCCTGCAATTCCTTTAAAATATCTCGCAAAGCTGGCACATCTTCATGGTACCAAACACTGTGTATATATGGTAAATATTTGAAAATTGATTTCACATAATGGTCATGATGGATATGGGATACAAAGACATGTAACTCGTAGCCTTGTTCCACTAATGTATCTATCACACCGGCTGGATCTTTCCAGTAATCAAATACATAGGCCCGCTTGCCATCTTCGATGACAAAACCACTATGCTCTAAATAGGTAACTTTCATATTAACTCCTAATTGATAATTTTATTGATTACTTTTATTATAACATAAAAACCCTCCCAAGGTATGTACCTCAGGAGGGTTTTCTTATGAAAGTCTATGACCTTTCGTTGTGGGGAATAGAATCGCTTCTATTATTTGATACCCATGTGAGCCATAAGCATTTTAATTTGTGCTTTCATTTCTTCATTGTCTTGCATTACTTTTTCATAGTTTTCTTTCATGCGTGCATTGTCTGCTTTTACTTGCTCGTTATCTGCTTTCACTTGTGCATTTTCAGCCTTAAGTGCAGATACTTCGTCTTGTAAAATGTAGACGGAAGAAATTGGACCACCTTTGTAGCGTTCAGGAATCATGCTGTCTTCACCACCGAATCGGTATGTCACACCTGCATTCATCATGTTGCTACCGCCGCCAACGCTGACACCTACGTTGAACATAGTGTCTTCGTTTGCGTAATGAGCTACCCCTAAGGCAAGAGCTTTATTGCCTTTGTAAGCACCAACGCCTGCCATCACTTGTGATTTTTTAAGTGGATCGTAGCTTAATGGGTTCATCGCCGCTAATGCTGCTGCATGAGCGCCGGCTTCGTTCACTTTCGCCGTCACAGTATTGGTAGCTGCGTTTAATTGGCCTACTGTCGCTGCATCAGATTCGTATACACCAGGTGCTACGTTGCTGATTGTATTGCCACCGTTATTTAAGCCATCTTTCGTTAAGCTTACTACTGGTTTGTCATTGCTTCCAATGCGGATACCACGACTATCAACTACAGATACTGTTTTCAATACTGGTTTCAACTCTTTTGTATTGTCATCTTGTTTAAAGATAACGTGACCATCTTCTGTTGTTAACCGTTCTTCATAACGAGTACCTGCTGCTGTTGTAGTCGTTACCACTCCTGCCACAGGTTTATTGTCATTGTCTACTTGAACAGTTCCATTGCTGAGTAGGTTATTAATCGTGTATGTTGTACCATTACCGTTTACCACTGTAGAAGAGTTAACGATTGGGTTACCGTTACCATCTTTTTGAAGGATTACATTACCATCTTTATCTTTCTTAGGAATAGGGTTACCCTTAGCATCTAATTTTAATAGACCTTTGTCAGTTTTTTCAAACTCAGGTAAGTAACGGTCATATTTAGATTTACCATCAGCCATGTTAAGGTCTTTCGCCAATTTCACAGTCATCGTAGCTGGTTTACCATCTTTCGCTGGAGCCAATTCAACACCGATGTTTTTATCTGTTAACTCACCAGTTGCACCACCTTGGATAGCCAATGTGTCGCCTAAGCCAACTTCAGCTTTTAATGGGTCTTTTCCATCTTTTGTATCCGCGGTGAATACACGGCCTTTGCTTACACGATCTGCTACGTCTTTCAATTGACCTTGTGTAGCTGCTTTGGAACGTTCTTTAGCTGCATCAGAATCAGGTTTAGCTTTTGCTTCTTCAGCAGAGGCAACTTTTGTAGGATCCCAAGTAGTATTACTTAAACCATCCACAGCTTTTGTAGTAATGGATTCCATACCAGTCAATGTAGATGCCAACGTAACATTTAATGTACCTTCTTTCGTCGCATCCTTCTCAACAGTGATATTGTTAGTTCCTACTAAGTGCAATGTTTCGCCAAGTTTACGTTCAACTTTTGCTTCCGCATTGTTGCCTGTGAAAGTCATTGCTTTATTAGCTAATGCTGTCACTTCGCCTTTATCTGCTTTTTTGTCTAACTCAGATTTGTCAGCTTTGCCTTCTACTGTTTTCGCTAAGTCTGCAACAGTGGATTTATCAGCTTTACCATCTACTTTGTCCGCTAAATCTTTAACAGTTGCTTTATCGGCTTTATCAGCTAACTTATTCGCAAGATCCGCAACAGTAGACTTATCTGCTTTGTTATCAAGGGCTTTTTCAACAGCATCTACCTTCGCAGCAATGCCATCTACTTTTCCTAATTTCGTTGCTGCATCGTCAGACAAGCCAATGATGACTTTACCATTTTCGCCAGTTACGATATGTAGACCCGGTTTAGCAGATTCTGCAGTATTTGTTGTACCATCACCAGTAACGAAATCTAATCCTTGTTTCAAGGATACTGTTTTCGCTTTTTCATCAGCATCACCATTCGTACGGTACGTAATAGGAGCATCTAGGTCTTTCACAGTTACAGTAGCATCACCGAAGTTTACTTTGCCTGGATCTGCTTTTGTAGCTCCATCCGCTGCTTTACCTGGTGTAACAGTGATTGTATTCGTACCGTTTTTAATCACTAGATTATCTGTACCGTTACCAGAGATACCTTTCATGTCTGTTAAAGTATCTGCTAATTTTACCACTAAGCCGTTTGCATCTGTAGTAGAGTCTTTTTCCACACGGATATTAACACCTGCTTCTGTTGCTGGAGTTGTAGCACTTGGCGTGAAGTTTTTCGCACCTTTTACAGTTAATGTAGTGCCTAATGCACGTGTTACGTCTTTTACATCATCACCTTGGAAAGTTAACCCTTTCGCAATGATTTCAGTCGCTGTGCTGTTCAAGTCACTTACATTCACTGCTGCATGTTTTGTATTCACATCACCTGCTGCCGTGTTCAAACGATCTAAGAATGTCGGGTTAGCAATTGGTTGGTTTGCACCATCTTTTGCTGTATTTGGAATTGCAGAGGCTACGTTGTTGATGACTGTAGTACCACCTGTTGTAGAACCATCTGGGTTCACTAGACGAGCTTGTGGAGTTTTCACTTCTACAGCATCATCAGCTTTTGTACCATCTGCTTTTACTTTGTCAGCTGGATACCATTTGCCATCGCTGGCTTTCACAACACGGTTGCCTTTGTCATCTGTGTACACTACGGTACCTGCTTCACCATTACGAAGCGCATTCACTTTCGTAGTTAAGTCTTTACCGTTCAAGCCATCTGCGCCAGTTAAGCCGTCTTTGCCCATACCAGCGTCAGCGCCTGTACCAGATTTACCGTCACGGCCATCGATACCACTAGCACCATCAGCGCCTACTGCCTTAGCAATATCAGCTACTTTCGCTAATGTATCTTTTGTCGCTTGAGACAATGCTACTGTATACGTACGAACTTTATCAGTATCTTCATCGCCACCAGTGACTTCAATGCCATCACCTTTGATAACTTTCGTATCGATCGCATCTACTGTGTATGTTGTTACATGGTCTGTTGTTTTAGGTGTGACTGCAACATTTTTACCAGCTGCCACTTTTACAGCTCCTGCTGCTAAATCTTTGACTGCATTTTTGCCATTATCGCTTAGGTTACCTAAATCTTTATTCGCTGCATTATCGATAGCATTACGAGTCGCTTCATTTAAGCCAAATGTTACTTTGCCATCATCACCAGCTACGATTTCGATACCAGCTTTGGCAGATTCTGCAGTGTTAGCTGTACCATCACCTTGAACAAAGTTTAAGCCTGTGCCAACAGCCACTTGTTTAACAGTTCCGTTATTCGCTTTGTAACCCAAATTAGCTACGCCACCAACTTTACTATCTACATAGGCCTTATTTGCTGCATCTGTATTAGCACCTGGTTCGCCAATATTTGTTAATTTGGATCCACCGAAGTCTACCTCACCTTTTGCACCATTAGCACCTGGGTTTACTGTAATAACTGCATTGTCACCATTTTTAATTGTCAATGGATCTGTGCCATTACCAGAGATACCTTTCATTTCTGTTAACGTATCTGCTAAGCTCACAGTTAAACCATTCGTAGGGTCGGATGCTACTTGGATGTTCACTCCTGGTGTTGCAGTTGCTGCTGGTGTAAAGTTTGCCGCACCTTTCACAGCTAACGTTTCGCCTAATTTACGAGCTGCATTCGTTCCAGTATCTGCACTGAAAGTAAGTGCTTTGTCTGCTAATTCGTTCAATGCTGTTACATCTGCTTTTTTCGCTAATTCAGTATGTAATTGGCCACCATTGATCGCATCTTTAGAGTTTTCTCCAATCGTGCCATCTGCAATGTTGCTTAACTTAGTACCTGTTGCACCTCCTGCTGTTGTAGTCGTTCCATCTGGATTTACTAAACGAGCTTGTGGCGCATCTACTGGAGTAGCAGTTACACCTTGTGGAAGTTGATCCGCAGATTTTAATTCACCTTTGTCAGTCACAGCTTTAGCATCATACCATTTGCCGTCATTAGCTTTCACAACACGGTTGCCTTTGTCATCTGTGTACACTACTGTACCAGCTTCGCCGTTACGAAGTGCATTCACTTTAGATGTTAAGTCTTGACCGTTCAAGCCATCTTTGCCAGTTAACCCTTTATCGCCTGCTACTGCCGTTGCATCATCAGCTGCTTTACCAGTGCCTGCTTTGCCATCACGGCCGTCAGTTGCTGTGTCGCCAAGTTTCGCTGCACTGTCGATGACTTTACGAGTTGCTTCATCTAAACCGATGTTCACAACACCGTCTTTTTCCGTAGTGATAGCGATACCAGTTTTAGCCTCTTTGCTATCTGTATCTTTTGTAGGGCTTTCAGTATTAGGAGCTAAGTCTGTTGGAGCAATCGTACCTGTGCCAGATTTGAAATGTAAACCATCAGCTACGCCAACTTTTTTAGTCTCTGTTTCAGCATTTGCTTTGTAGCCTAATTTAGCATTACCAGTAGCAACTGTTGTTGCTTCTTCTACTTTTTTATCTACATAGCCTTTATTCGCTGCATCTGTATTCGCAATTGGAGCCGCTACATTAGAAATCACTTTATTACCAGCATTGATGCCATCTTTGCCGATAGTCACCGTTGTCACTGTTGGTACTGTACCAGCAGGTGCATTTTCAGGCACTGCTTGTGTATTCGTAATAGTTAAGTTATTTCCATCTAAAGCAAGTTTAGTGCCTGCGCCGTCAGTCGTTGCTGCATTCGTAACAGAAGTAATACCTACTAAGTCTTTTGCCAAACCGATTTCTAGTTTGTTATCATCAGTTTTCTTAGTGCGGATATTATTCGCTGCTGTTGTAATCGTAGCAGGAACTGTACCTTCACCAACGATATCTAAGGTTTCACCCAATTGTTTTTTGATGCCTTTTGCATCATTACCTTGGAAGGTTAAACCTTTTGCAATGATATCCTTAGCTGTGTTGTTCAAGTCGCTTACATTAACCGCTGCGTTTTTCGTTTTCGCATCGCCTGCTGCTGTGTTCAAACGATCTAAGAATGTAGGATTAGCAATTGGTTGATTTGCATCATCTTTGGCTGTATTTGGAATCGCAGACGCTACGTTGTTCAATACTGTTGTACCACCAGTTGTCGTTCCATCTGTGTTCACTAAACGAGCTTGTGGAGTTTTCACTTCATCAGCAGTTACACCTTGTGGAAGTTGGTCTGCAGATTTTAATTTGCCTTTTTCATCTACAGCTTTCGCATTGTACCATTTGCCATCATCAGCTTTCACAACACGGTTACCATTTTCATCCGT
>NZ_RQVC01000022.1:0-28632 GCF_003992085.1 Veillonella sp. CHU732 | reverse complement strand
GGCTCCTCGAGTAGGACTCGAACCTACGACCGATCGGTTAACAGCCGATTGCTCTACCTGCTGAGCTATCGAGGAATGAACAAACTGGAGCGGAAAACGAGATTCGAACTCGCGACCCCCGCCTTGGCAAGGCGGTGCTCTACCGCTGAGCTATTTCCGCATGTATGCAATCCTTACTTTTTGTTTCTTGCGACTGCTCACTTATAATACCAAAAAATTTAGATAGTTGTCAACAGATTTTTAAAAATATTTTTAACTAAAAACAAACCTAGACATTTCCCTATAACAATAAGACGGAACACCTATCTACGATAGAAATATCCTACTATTACAAGCACAAAAATATACCTTTATATATAGCTATTACTGTCCCCCCAAACCATAGTATAGAAATACAAAAAGTTGTAGCAATATATAGCCCGTATATTTCGCTACAACCTTTGCTATTATTTCTTACAAACATGTGATAGGGTGTGGACATCTCAAATTTTCGCATTTTTTTGCGTTGAGACCTGTGGATATCTCAAATTTTCGTGATTTTTTGCGTTGAGTCTTGTGGATATCTCAAAAAATAGAGTTTTTTTGAGTTACACTGTGCGTAAATTTACTTTGATGTAAATATTAATAAATACTCTGACATAACATAATGATTATGACTACTGCCTTTCACCGGATACTCTTCTACAATACCTGCTGCAAGCAATGTAGTTATTAAGTTACGGGCGGTATTATATGCAACATCAATTAACTCTGCTACTTTAGTGATTGTCAGAATTGGAGTAGCATAAAAAGCTTTAAATAAAGCTTTTAAATTTTCTTTATTACCCCTTAAGCTAGTTAATTGATCATTATGTTTATCCACTATTGCCAATACCTTTTCAAATGTTTCACGTCCAACCTGTGCCGTTTCAATCACAGCTTCTAAAAAGAATATTAACCAACCAGATAAATCGTTAAAATATCGAACTCTATCTAAAGCTTCATAATATTGAACTCGATTCTTTTCTAAATAATTAGAAATATAAAAACACGAATTCGAAAGCAAAGAGTTACTCAATAAATATAATGGGATTATTAATCTACCGACTCGCCCATTGCCATCTAAAAAAGGATGAATTGTTTCAAACTGATAATGTAGAATTGCAATTTTAATTAAATGTGGTACATATATTTCTTCATTATGTAAAAAGTTTTCCAAATCTGATAACAACATATTCAGCTCATCTGCCGGTGGTGGAACAAACTTAGCATCTGAAGGCTTACTTCCACCAATCCAATTTTGACTCGTTCTATACGTACCAGGGAATTTACGTTCTCCACGCACACCAGATAATAGTTTTTCATGAATTTCTTTAATTAGCCTTGTAGAGATTGGAAATTGGTCATCTTTAATTCTATTAATACCATGATTCATGGCCTCAATATAATTTTTGACCTCTTGTTGATCATCACGTTTTTCAGGCACTAAGTCTTCAATATCAATTAAATCTTCTTCAATTGTGGTTTTAGTACCTTCAATTTTACTTGATTTATTCGCCTCTATTGATATATGCATTTGAATATATAAATCAATATTGGGAATCCGCTGCGAATACATTTCCAACTTCCCTAACTCTTGATTCGCTCTTTCTAACAGCACATTAATTTTTGGATTATTCCAAATCCATTCTTTGTTAATGCGTGATGGAATAAATGCTTTAAAATCTTTCATTTTTTGGAAATAGCCTGCTTGAAAGTCTTCAATCCGATTTGTTTTTTCATCCATTAAGCTCCCCCCTTACTATGCATTTATGATGGTAAAAAATCTATACTATATTATTGAATTATCTCGTACTCTTATACCATTTATATTACACCTAGCATGAATTTAACACAAGAACAGTTACAACCTGACATTAAAATAGGTTGTAACTAAAACATAACTTGTACATCTTAGTTACAACCTCGAACCTCCTCTATCTATTTACGCGACCATACCGTATATCACATAGCTCTAGCTTTTACCGTCCGTCTTGGCGTTCAGATCCTGGTCCATCGACGGCTACGTTTACACTAGCTTCGCCAAATGTTTTCATATCGTTCAGCATATGCATACCCGCATCAAGGACAGATAACCCCATAGTAGATCCTAAGGCTTCATCCATTTCAAAGCCATAGAATAGATGTGGCTGAATGCCTAAATATTTCATTTGTGCTTTTTGTACTGGTTCTCCCATATGGACAGAGGGGAACACGTAATCCATAACCGCTTCGTTGATGCATTTTGCAGCTAGTACAGCCGCTCCTGTTTCCGCTGTGTCGAAGACCACTGCCATGCGATGGCTTGCCGCCCCTAGGATAAGTCCTGTTAAGACCACCACGTCTGGAGATCCTACGGTAGCCAACACATTCATGCCGTCTTGGCTCGGCAAATCGTGTTCTGCCAAACTTGCCGTCAATTGTTTTGCTTTTTCTTGAATGCTCAATGTGCAATTATTTTCTGTCAACAACTCTGCCATCGGATATCCTGTGATGCCTGCTGTCACCGCCAATGCTGAAAGTAAGCTTCTTTCACCCACAGTACCGATAGCTATCGTTTGGTACCCCTTGTCACTCAATTCATCCGCCAAGGCAAAGCCTACTTCTAAGCCTTGTTCTACGATGTCAGGTGTCAATGCCGCATGCATGCGGAAAAATTTAGACCCTTTGGCTAATTTATGCTGGCGTACGCCTTCGATGTGACTTGTATCTAATTCTAAGCCTGCATCCACCAAGAATACAGGAGCTCCCATTTTCTTAGCAGCTCCATGGGTCGCAGAATGTCCAGATGCTAACCGTTCCATAGCTTTCAAGCTTTCCACGCCATGTGTTTGGTTTTGTGGTCCATCTACAGCGATATCAGCTCCTACGATAACAACAGCATGACGAAGATGGTTAGGTTTTTCCTCTTTCAAAATCCCTGCCATACGTTCTGTAATCCCTTCCAATCGTGCCAAGGAATACAATGGTTTTGTTAGGTTGTCGATGCGCAAACGGCATTCCTCCATGGACGGTTTGTGCAATGGTTCGATGACAAAATTACGCATGGTGCCCACCTCCTGCAACTTCGTGGAACATGTCCACAGCTAAGTTCAACATTTGCATTTGCATAGATCCCCCAGTAGCCTCACCCAAGCAGAATCCAAGATCTACGTAGGCTTCGAGGCCCAATGTTTTCAATGCATCTTTGTGAGCTTTTTCAGCGGACAAATGAGATGCCATCACGTAATCCATGGTGTGCGGGTTCATAGCATGCGCAATCAAAGCACAGGCGGTCGTATTGAATCCATCAATCACCACCAACGCATGATTCGCCGCCGCCCCTAGGATAACACCTACTAGGCAAGCAAACTCCAAGCCCCCTACGGCAGACAAAATGCCCAATCCGTCTGTAGGTGGAATATCCGCATATTTCACGAGCGCATCGTAAACGACCTTTTGTTTCACTTTCAATCGTTCGTCTGAAATATTCGTGCCCCGTCCCGTTGCTTGTTCCGCTGAAAGTCCAGAGAATTTTGCTGTAATAATCGCACTAGACGTAGTATTACCGATTCCCATTTCGCCCACTAGGAACGTATTAAAGCCTTCTTTCACCTTCTCTTCTACGAAAGCAATGCCCACCTCAACGGCTTCAATAGCTTTGTCCATAGGCATAGCTGGTTCTTCTAGCATGTTGTTCGTACCATTTGGCATCACCTTGCGATGGTGTAAGCCTGGCACAGCGGACATATCTGCCGCTACCCCTACGTCGATGACCTCAATTTGAGCGCCACAATAGTTCGCCAACGCATTGGCTGCCGCCCCTTTTGGAATCAAGTAGTTCATAGTCATGTGCACCGTTACCTCTTGTGGGTAGGCGCTGACACCGATTTTTGCTACACCGTGGTCACCAGAGGCGATGATCATACAAGGCTTAGGAGCCGATGGATTAACTTGATTCGTCGCCGCCGCATAATGCTCTACCATCGTCGCTAACTTACCATACGAACCGTACGGAGTCCCCTTAGTCCACTGTTCCCCAATTGCTCGTTCAATCTCTTTATTCCGTGGCACAATTCGTGCCAACGTACTTTCATATAAACTCATACGTCCTCCTATGTGAAACCCATCATAAGAATACAAAAAAGCATAGCCCTAGACTATGCCAAGTTGATTCCATTATAAAGTATTTTTTGATCAGTTTCAATTTTTATATTCATTTTGTTGTTGGAGTGGAGTCGCCCACATGTATGTTGTAAAAACTGCCCTACGCGAAAGTTTTGACAACATACATGTGGGCTTCCTATACAGTAGCAAAAATGAAACTATAAAAATTGAAACAGACCAGGGAAAAATAAGCGGAGAGAGAGTTACTTGTTTTTGTATACTTCACGTCTATGAAGTTATCCAATGTTTTATCATCCTTGCTATGGATGGGGCTATCCATTTCAGTTTTTTATCGCATGCTAAAAAACACTAAACGACTAAACACCTAGCTCCTTCCACACTTCTTCATGATCGTATATCGGTTCTTCGTGTAATGCATACCTCGCCTCAAGAATGCGTTCTTCATCTATCATCAAATCCTCTTCTGAATCATTTAACATTTTATTAACTATCTCACAATAGTTGATATCTTTAAACATAAAAATACCTCCATGCTGTCAACTTTACGTTGGGCATTATTCACTTATCTCTGAAATACCCCTAACAGAGAACCCTCAGACGCAATTCTTATTCATACCTACAGTATATCATACTTTTATACAACACCCATCTCCTTTAGTGACTCACATAACGCTCTTCTCTCCCCTAGGTCGCCCACCGGTCGGAGCGGTTTAAATTCCTCCTCCTCCATAAACGCAAAGGAGCCCCCATGTGTTTCGTCAAAAACTTTCGCGTAAGGCAGTTTTCGGGGCCTACACGGGGATCTCAAACCACACTCTTCCCCCTAGGTCGCCACCCCGCTCAGATCCGTTTAAATTCTCCACAGAAAAGCCAGCATATGTTGCAATAAAAACTTTCGCGCAGGGCAGTTTTTATGCGACATATGCTGGCTTTAACAACCACAGGAATTTAAACCGATATGAGCGAACGACCTCTCCATTTGTTTGACTGCCACCGCCACACAAATATCATCGCTCGTATAATCTCATCGATAGCCATAGCAATCCACACACCTACAAGTCCCCAACCAAGGACGATGCCGAAGTAGTAGGACAAGGTTACCGCAAACGCCCACATGCCAAAGACGCCAACAAACATAGGGATTCGAATATCTCCTGCTGCTTGCAAACATTGCACCAACACGATATTGGCACCACGTCCAATTTCCAAGAAGATTTCAATAAACAAGACCGCTTTCGCCAGATCTATAATCTCCTGATTATCCGTCACAAGGCGCATCACTGGTTCACAGGCAAAATAAAAGAAGGTACTCAATCCAACACCGATGGAAACGCCTGCTGCCGTTGTGAGCCACACACGGCGGGACACTTCTTCTTCTCGTTTAGCCCCCATAAGGAATCCTACCACGATTTGCGCTGCATTGGCCAAAGCAATTGTATACATATAGCAGAAAGTAGCGATGATATATACATACACTTTCGTTGTAATCACCACGAGCCCCATGAGGTTCACCATTTTCATGATAACTGTCTGTGACAGTTGGTATGACAAGGTTTCCCCTCCAGATGGTACGGAAATAAACAGCAATTGTCGTAGCGTTTCCCAACGGAATGGGCGAAGATAGTCTACTTTCATACGGGCTGTCAACAAAGATTGATGGCACCAGATAATAAGCCCTAAACCCAATGCCTTGCTAATGACTGTCGACAAGGATACCCCTAATACCCCCAGGCTTGGAATTGGTCCCCAGCCGTAGATGAGGGCGTAGTTCAAGATAATATGAACCACGTTCATGACGAGGGCAATCCACATGGCAATACGAGGCATGGAGTGCCCCCTAAACATAGCTACATAGGTTGTGTAGATACCTGTAATAGGAATACTAGCCGCCACAATATTCAAATAGAGTGTGGTTTCTTCCATAATCTCCGGCGGTACGCCAAGCCATTCACAGAGCGTTTGATGAAAGATAATAACCACAGCCCCTGCGATGGTGCTGAACAGCGTATGAAAGACAACGCTAATGGTGTATACTTCATCGATTTTATCAGGGCGCTTGGCTCCCAAATATTGAGCAATCAAAATGGTAGTCGCCGTACTCATCACAATAAGCAAAAACAAGATGACGTTAATAATCTGGTTCGCATTGGCTACGGCCGCCACCGCCGTTTCTGCATACTGGCTGAGCATAAATTGGTCCACATTGCCCAATAACATTTGTAAAAATAATTCTATAAAGATAGGGACACTAAGCGCCCCCACAGATAAAGATACGCTCTTTGTTACTTTCATTCTAATTCAACTTTCTCTAAAGCACCATTCTCCACTAAAGATTCCCAGCTTGCTACCAAGCGATAGCGCGCTTCCACTTCAGCTTCTTTCCAATGTTCTCCCTCGGGGAACCATTCACTAGGTACCTGACTGCATTTCGTAAAATTCAAGGTATATCCCATGGAGCGCACTTCTTTAGACACCCACCATGCACCTATACGGTCACGACTGTCTAAATAGACTGTATCTAGACCCGTTTCGGATACCCAAGATATAATCTCAGGCCAATACTCCTCAGGGACGACACTCGCTCCCAATGTGTCTTGCAACGCTTGATTCGCCACTTCCGAGGGATTATCTACCCCTACACCTGGTGTGTTTTGTACTTCTTCTAGCACTTGATCCACTATACTTTGTGCTGTGTCCATCTTACTATCGCTCCTTTCTATGCTTGTCTTTTATATCTATCTCTTACTATTCCACATTTATAAGACCATGCTGAAAGTTCTCCCATGCATATGCCACGTTTCTTTCAAACATCTATTGCTATTATATCACAGGCTATACGTATAGCCTATGTTGAAAGCCTTCCCTTGTATTACATTGTAATGCATGCATCGTTCACCCTATTTCACTACTAGGCAAAGATATGGATAGGTACCAGGGTTGTACTTTCAAACACATTAGTTCTTATCTATGGGTAGGCATGGATAAAGAGCGAGGTTCCACTTTCAAATATATTAGTTCTTATCGATCGTCAGACTCGGCAAACGATCTCGTATCTGTTTCGCTCGCTCTAAGTACTGCCCTAAACTATCTCCATTGTCATCTGCATGGAGCAACTGTTTTACAGTCGCTAATTCTTGTTCTACTTGTTCAATGGCTTTCAACACATTCCTACGATTTCCGTAGATAATTTCTTGCCACATACTCGGCAGACCACTGGCGGTACGGGTGCTATCTCGTAGACCTCCCGCCGACAAGCTCATGCGCTTATCTCCCAGTTCATCATTACCTACGGCGGTAATCATGACGGATGCCAACATATGCGGCATATGGCTCACCATAGCCAAGCATCCATCGTGGCGTTTCATGTCCACGTACTCGATGCGAGACCCCACGGCACGCCCCATATCGGCTAGTTCCTGTGCCACTGTGGCATCGTAGGCTGGTTGTTCCTCGTCTTCTAAAACAATCCAGCCCATTTTCTGAAAGAGGTCTTTATGAGCTTCTTCATAGCCACCTTTTTCAGAACCTGCCATAGGATGTACAGATACAAAGTGAACGCCTTCAGGAATATGCGCATACACAGCATGAGCAAATTCATCTTTCGCACTGGACACATCGGTCACCACTTGCCCTGGTCGGAGCAATGAGGCTACTTTCACAAAGAGCTCGCTATTCGTTTGTGGCGGTAAGGCAAAGACCACTATATCCGCACCCATGATAACAGGTTCCACCGCTGTGAAAGCCTGTGATACACAACCATCGGCCAAGGCGAGATTACAAATTTCCTGACGCCGTGCGTAACCGATGACATCATATGTCGTATAGGCTCGTAATGCTTTTGCTAAAGAAGCCCCTAGCAATCCTAATCCAATAATACCAACCGTTCGTGCCATCTATTCCTCCTACACGTAACCTCGAGAAACGTATCTATCTACCCTATACAGGCTTTAAGATGCCCCCCACTTACTAATAAGGTACAGCTACTTTTACAAGCATCTGTACCCTTCATTCTGTATTTATTAGTTCTACCACGAATTAAAGATTCGGTCAACTTTTATTTGTAGCACGACCTTTATCCCATGCCAAGATAAATATTGTAACAATGATAAGGGTCATGCCGATGATATCCCACTGTGTAAACTCATTGCCCAACAACAACCATGCCAGTACCGCTGCCGAAATAGGTTCTATGGATGAAAGTATGGACCCCGTCACGGCACCTACTCGTCGCACCCCTTCTAGGTATGCATTAAAGGAGACCACTGTGCCAAAAATGATGATGCTCCAAAACCCACCATAGGTCCACCAATCCCATACAATTCCTTCGGAACTCGGTTGTGTAGCTATCCACGCAAAGGCCCCTCCAATAAGCATGCCAAAGCCCACGATAGGTGCCGTACCATACTTTTTCAATAGTGGCACTGGTTGCAGCGTATAAATACCAACTGCTACAGCAGATAGCATCCCCCAGGTCAGAAGTGTATTATCTAACGCTGATATATCCCACACACCTTGCAAAGCAATAATCGCCGTCCCCACCGTAGCTAGTACTACACTGACTACTTCTGCCACCCTTGGCAACGTTAACCGTGTAATAGAGATGTATAAAATAATCAATGCAGGACCTACATATTGCAAGACCGTCGCAATCCCTGCCCCTGCATAGGCAATCGCTTTAAAATAGGTGTATTGGCACATCCACATGCCAAGGACCCCAAATATAACCAACCGCAATGTATCTTTCCAGTCAGAAAAGACCTTAAAAATAGAGTCTCTTCCTTGGTAAAAGGCCGCTACTACCGTAATTACGCCAGCAATGACAAGGCGCATAGCTACTACCCATTCTGCCGACATCATCCGCTGTTGTTGCACAAATTGTGAGCACATTCCAGAAAATCCCCATAGAACGGCGCCTAATGCAATTAGTAACATACCTTTCATTACATATGCGTTCATAGTCCTACCCCCCACCCCCCCGCATTCCACTTTCCTCTAATTTTATTTTTGTAGTTGATGAGTTTTTGAGAGAGTTCTGTGTCTGTGTCTGTGTCTGTGTCTGTGTCTGTGTCTGTGTCTGTGTCTGTGTCTGTGTCTGTGCAAGATTATATAGCATCATAATGTGCAGTCAACGTATAATCTTACTCGGATAATAGACTTTTATGAATCTTTACCACGACCTTGCGAATTTCCTGCACCTCATGAGGCGCAATCAAAGTCCGGTGCAACTCACCGGGATAAAAAATACAATAATCTCCTGGGCGTACATCAATCTTTACCGTACCACCTTGCGTAGGATCGTAAAAGTAACAATCTTTGTCATCATAAGCCTCAACCACATCCGGAAAAGTTTGACGAATGAGAATTTCCATTTGCTCTTCCCCAATCACTAGAAATTGCACATCCATGTAATCCTTATGCCCTTCAATCTTCGTTTCCTCATAAACCCGTGTGTTCACAATATCCACATTAGCATACATCAACTCACCCTCAATCGGGTAGCGACCACCTGCAAACGTCGTGAAATCATGCGCTTTCAAAAACTCAAGAGCTCGCTCTACCGTTTTCGGATACCGAAACTGTGTATAATCTATAGCAATATTTTGATATATCATAACTTACTCCTTTATCTCCGTATATAAAAGGCACCCCACAGCGCCCTATGAATCGTATCTATCTCTATCTACTATACTAGCAACACCATATAAGGTCAAACAGAAATTCTAAGAACCCTAGTAATACAAAGCCACCCTAGGTCATTCCATTATTCCCTAAATTATGTAATACAAGAAACTCTACTTTTATTCTCTCACAAACTATGCTATACTAAAAGCAACAAAAGAAGAGCCATCAACGTGCAGCTAGCGTTAGGCTCATCTCAAGAAATAAACGAAGTTGAAATGTGCCTAACGTGTGAGGTCCGTTAAACCTCTATTCGTTAGGCGTTTTCATTAGCTATAAAAGCAACGAATAACTTCTACGATTAACATAGAAAATTGAATCAATATCCCCTGAGGAACGCCATTATGCGTAGCAGCCTTGTGGCGTTCCCTCACTACCTAAATCACACAAACCCGAGAAGCCCATGGCGTGCTCCTGAACAAACATTATGAAATACCGTTTGAGAAGGAGTATGCCATGGGCTTCCCTTTGCTCTATTCAGTTAAGAACGCCATAGGCTACATAGCATAACAAGTTACGACTCTTCGTGCCCCGCAAATCCCGCAATAATTGTTTCTGCTTGTTTATGTGGTACTTCTTCGTATCCATTGAACTCCATATTAAATACGCCTTGTCCTTGTGTCATGGAGCGCAATACGGTTACATAATCTAGCATTTCCACCAATGGAACTTGGGCTTTCACCACTGTGATACCTTCTCGTGCTCCTTGGTCCATGCCGAGTACGCGACCGCGACGGCTATTCAAATCACCCATGATATCGCCCATAAATTCTTCTGGTCCGATGACATTCACATTGTAAACTGGTTCTAACAAAATTGGTTTCGCATCAGGCACACCTTTTTTCAAGGCTTGGGCCGCCGCCATTTTGAAAGCCAACTCCGAGGAGTCCACTGTATGATAGGAACCATCTAACAATATCACTTGGATGCCGATCATTGGATAGCCAGCCAACAGTCCTTTTTCCAGTGTTTCACGAACGCCTTTTTCTACAGCTGGAATGTATTGACGTGGCACAGCACCACCAAAGATTTTGTCGATAAACTCGAACTCACCTTCATACAATGGTGCAATACCAAGCTTCACATGACCATATTGACCATGACCACCACTTTGCTTTTTATGTTTACCTTCTACTTCCACTGTACCTCGAATGGTTTCACGATATGGAATATACGGAGTTTCCAATTTCGCACGTACTCCATATTTGCGTTCCATTTTTTGTAAAATATGTTCTAAATGGACATCGCCCATACAACGCACTTGCATTTGACGGCCTTCTACATCTTTCACCACTTCACAAGTTGGATCTTCTTCAGAAATACGTCCCAGAGCGTTCGCTAATTTTTCCTCTTCCCCTTTTTTCTCAGGTACCATAGCTATGCGATATAAAGGTTGTGGGAACCGGATTGGTGCGTATTGTACTTTAAATTCAGCAGTACCAAAGGTATCTCCTGTTTTCGTTTCTGCTAATTTAGGGATGACCACGATATCGCCGGCTTTCGCTACTTCCACTGGCACTTGTTGTTTACCAATTAAGGTCACCATTTTGCCCCATTTTTCTTCTACATCACGGGTCACATTATAGAGTTTATCTCCTACTTTCAATTCTCCAGAGAACACGCGGATAAAACTTTGTTTTCCCGCAAATGGGTCAAGAATTGTTTTAAATACGAAGCCAGTAAATGGTTTATCTGCCACCACGATATGTTCCTCTTGAGAGTCCACACCGATAGCAGTCATCACTTTTTTCGTTGCATCTGGCATATAACGAATCATACGGTCTAAAACTTGGTCCATACCGATACGGCTCAAGGCAGTACCACACATAACAGGACATACACGGCCCGTCAACATGCCTTCACGCAAACCTTGACGAATTTCTTCTAAGGTCAATTCTTGCCCATCTAAATATTTTTCTAATAATGTATCATTACCTTCTGCAGCCGCTTCCACAGTCATTTCACGGATTTCTTCTACCTCATCAGATAGTTCTGCAGGCACTTCTACTTCGGTCATCTTACCATTTTCATACACATAGGCAGTCCGTTTTGCTACGTCTACGACACCTTTGAAAGTAGGCCCTTCACCGATTGGAATTTGCAATGGCATGATAGCTTTACCGAATAATTCCCGCATCTTTTCCAAGGTACCAAAGAAGTCTGCTTTTTCAACGTCCATTTTATTGATGAAAGCCATACGAGGCATTTGCAATTCTACGCCATACTCCCAAGCGCGAATGGTATCAATTTCTACGCCTGTACCAGCAGATAATACCATAAGCATACCGTCTGCTGCGCGTAAAGCAGACCGCACTTCCCCATGAAACTCAGAATAACCTGGAGTATCGATGAAGTTAATTTTATGACCCTTCCATTCACAAGGCGCCATGCCTAATTGGATAGTAACATTCCGTTTGATTTCTTCTGGCTCAAAGTCCATAATATGTTTATTATCTTGACCTCTGCCAACAAAGTCTACAGCACCACAAGACAATAATAATGCCTCTACTAATGCTGTTTTACCCGCCCCGTCATGGGAGACCACCGCCACGTTTCTGATCAAATCACTAGTATATTCTTTCATGAACATCGTCCTCCTTTACAGCCGAAAACAGTCTATTGTTTAAGTAATTCTACATACTTTTATAAACTCCTTTGAATATACTGGATTTTATATATGCAAATTACGCATAATATAGACCCATGCATGAGAAAAACTAGTATCATTCATCATTGTATATATGTCCGTTACTTCTCTACTAAACTAAAATTTTACTAGGTAAATTCTATAGTTTATGGTATTCTAATAGATATATGTCATTTCAGAGTATACATGGGAAGGGAGTTATATAGTATGAAAGACAATGAATCAAAGACGTCATTGCATCGTGGGCTGAAAAGTCGCCACATGCAAATGATCGCATTAGGAGCCTCTGTGGGGACAGGCCTCTTCTATGGATCCGCTCCCACAATTCAACTGGTAGGACCAGGTGTTATTTTCTCCTATTTATTAACTGGTATCTTTATTTTCTTTTTAATGCGTATGTTAGGAGAAATGTCAGTTCGTGAACCTGTGTCTGGCTCCTTTACCTATTTTGCTAGTAAATATTGGTCTTCCTTTGCAGGCTATTTATCTGGCTGGAACTATTGGATCGTGTACATGCTTGCTAGTATGGCAGAACTAGCTGCCATTTCAGTATACCTAGATTTCTGGTTACCAGGCATTCCCCATTGGATGACTACACTAGCTTGTATTACATTAGTGACGGCGATTAATCTCATCAATGTACGAGCCTACGGGGAAGTAGAGTTCTTTGCATCACTTATTAAAGTGGTGGCTATCATTGCTATGATTGGCTTTGGTATCTTCCTCATCTTCTTCGGAGATATGGGTACATTCCCGCAAAACTTCTCTAATCTTTGGGTTCACGGTGGATTATTCCCGAATGGTGCGTATGGTTTCATCGCCTCTATCGCGGTAGTTATGTTCTCCTTTGGTGGAGTGGAACTCATTGGTATCACTGCTGGGGAAGCAGAAAATCCTGAGAAAACTTTGCCAAAAGCGATTAACGAGTTGTTAGCTCGTATTTTGATTTTCTATGTAGGCACAATGACTGTCATCATGGCATTATCTCCATGGAACGAACTAGGAACACATGCAAGCCCATTTGTTCAAATCTTTACGAACATCGGTATTCCCGCAGCAGCGCATATTTTAAACTTCGTTGTTGTTGTGGCTGCCTTATCCGTATACAATAGCTTGCTCTACAGTAATTCTCGTATTTTGCACAGCATGGCATTATCTGGTGATGCTCCAAAAATCTTCAAGAACTTAACTGCTACAGGAGTGCCATTGATTGCTACCTTGTTCTGTGCCGCTTTAGCCTTGATTGTTGTATTTTTAACATACATCTTCCCAAGCGCTAGTGATGTGTTCTTGCAATTGTTGGCTATCATCGTAGCAGGTCTCATCATTGCCTGGTTCATCATTCCTGTAACACATCTTAAATTCCGCAAACGCTTTGCTCGTGAAGGTCGCCTTGATGAATTGAAATTTAAATCCATCTTATATCCATTGACAAATTACTTCTGCTTTGCGTTCATCGCTATGGCAGTAGGCGTTATGTTAACTATGGATTCCATGCGCACATCCATCTACATCATTCCCGTGTGGATTGGTGCCTTGTACATTGCGTACCGACTTAAGAAAAAATAATATGTAACGCAAAAAGGATAGCTGAGATTGACTCGGCTATCCTTTTCTTTTGTCACTACTAGTATGAATTTGTAAGTCTTTAGCACGACTTGAGTATACCCACATTTAATTTAAAATGCAGCACTTTTCCCACCTTGGTAACAAGACAACCTTTCAATGGAAATTTTCGTGCTTTTTGCAAACGAATTTTTCTTCAATGGAAAAAATCGCTATTTTTGCAAATGAAAGTACCCCCGTTGTATTAGATAGTACTTATTTTGGAATTTCCTACAAGAAGCGGTTTCGCTAAGTATGACAGATGTGATAGTATACTAGTGATAACTAACGTCGTCATTAGTAATGGTGAACACGACTTCGAACTACAGATACATTAGTATACATGATAATATAACTGCTTATGATTACGTTATGCTTTTGTTATGTTATATATACACTATATTTACGTTGTATTTGTGTTTTATTTGCGTTTTATTTACGAGGTACCCAATGGCTTGGATTGAAATTACACTGACCACGACGCACCAAGCGTCTGAACTTATAACAGATACATTACTCGCACTAGGCGCAGAAGGAGTCTATACGGAAGATCCTTATGAATTTGATCAACTCACAGATGATGGATTCGGCATTATCAAACCAGATCGTGAGGAGCTCTACGATTCCTCTGATGTCACTGTGAAAGCCTATATAGATTCCGGCCTATATAAGATTGACCAGTTAGAAACTCTCGTCAAAAGTGAGATTCAGCAATTACAAAGTACTTTCAGCATGGATTTCGGCCCCCTCAATATATCCATTACCATGGCTGATGAGTCTGGTTGGGATGATTGGAAAACACAATATCCTCCGATTTCGATGACGGAGCATTTGACGATTATTCCCGATTGGGCGGAGTATAGTCCTCGCGATGATGAACGTGTGATCCGCATCGAACCGGGCATCGCCTTTGGTACTGGCGACCATCCTACTACACGATTGGCGATCCAAGCGATGTCTCAGCATTTAACCCCTAAAAGTACGGTCTTCGACGTGGGCACAGGGTCTGGCATTATCGCCTTATCCGCAGGAGCCCTTGGAGCTCAGTCTGTCACAGCCTTTGACCTAGATGAAACCGCTACAACGAATGCTCGTAACCATGTGGTAATGAATCAACTGGAATCCGTAGTAGCTGTACAAACAAATAATTTATTAGAAGGTGTAACGGAAACAGCCTCTCTCATCGTGGCTAACATTATTACCCCTATCTTGTTACGTTTATTAGACGATGCCTACCGTTGTTTAGAACCTAAGGGCGTATTCATTATGAGTGGCATTCAAGAGGGAGAAGAGCAAGAGCTCATTACCGCAGCTAGAACTATTGGTTTTGTAAATATATCCACTACCTCTGAAACTGGTTGGGCCTGCATCATCTGTCATAAATAGTGGTGAGTGCCATGCTTGCATAAAGAAATCTATAGCCGTACCTCCTATAAATACACAACGTAAGTATGATTAAATAAAATCTTAACATCACACATAGAAACTAAATATTAAGCAAAAAAAGCACGATTCTAAAATTTTTGCGCACAAAAAAACGCGATTTCGAACACGATTTTAGGTTTCGTGCTTTTTCGCGCTTTTCGTTTTTTATCGTTTCTAATATTGTAAGGGTTATATTAGTATAGACACAGTTTATCCACGTATTTTATACTGTACCGCTCTGCCTTGGACTACTGATAGTAACTACAGCTATAACCATACAAAGCTATTACACTTCGATTACTATTTGCTCACCAGTTCGCATATGGTAGCACACTAAGCGATAGGCTCTAAGAGCAAAAGTCTTAACTATGTCTTTTACCTGTCCTTTTGCCGTATTTGTTATCTCTTGCTGTAAGCCTTTGTAACATTGTGCCTCATCATTTTCCACTGTACTCTGTCTGGATTCCAGCACTCCCTCATCAGCATACAACGGGTCATGTACCAAGGGATGTCCTATATGCGCCATAGTCACCCGAATTTGGTGCGTCTTGCCCGTCCACAAGCGAATGCGCAGGTCTGTTGTATCTTGTACCGCATCATAGTGTAGCACTTCATATTCCGTTTTCGTCATCACACCCTCTGGGTATACCTCTTGATGGATGCCATCTGCACTTTTACGAATAGGTAGTTCTAGTACCTCATGAGTTTGTGCCAATCGCCCTTGTACCGTCGCTCGGTACCATTTTTCCAACCGATTGTCATCCATCTGCATTTGGTAAAAGTGCTGTGCCAAACCATGCTTGGCTACTACCACCAATCCAGACGTATCTCGATCCAAACGATTTAAGAATCGCACTTTTCCGTAAATCTTATGTGCTTTAAAATAGTGGGCTACCCCATTCGCTAAGGATACTTGTCCTTTCGAATTCATCGTTATCCTCGATGCTTTATCTACAATAAGAATATCATCATCTTCATAGGCTATCGTTAAAGGCATTTCTATTGGATCGTGGTCGATACGTTCTTTTAAGGGGATAATTTCTAATACCATCCCCTCTGAAAGTTCCGTTTTCGCCGTACACAGTTGCCCATCTAATCGAACAGCCTTCGCCCCGAAGAGTTCTTTCATCGTTTTCCTAGGAAATTGATGGGTATCTAGCCATTCCCCTAACGTCGGTGCTATCGTATTTTCAATTGTATATATTAACGTTCGTTTGTCTTTCATACAGTTTCCATTTCATCTTCGTTATTGGTGTCTAAGCCATCTTCCAATACGTATCTTTTAATACATATTTTTTAGATCCTACTTGCTATATATCCATGCTTTCGTCAAAATACGGCAATGGCTTTTTACTTTTTCTCTACTGTTCTATCTATATTTTACCACATCTAACCTTATAAAATATCTCTACTCAGCACATGAATTCCGGATATAACATATTTTTATATCGTCATTTCTGTACATTCTTATGATAACATGTATAATCAACTATACAGACAACACAACATATAGATAGATTTGACAATTATAAAGACGATTGCATTTACCTTTTTTACAAAATATGCTATCCTATCTACAAAGAAGAGCAAAACGTGTGGCGCGTTAGGCTCATCAAAAATTTGACTTTTGTGCCTAACGTGATGAGATACTTCTCCTTACATTAGGCACAGTTTCTTTTATAGGAATACTACTTACGTCGTAGCATTACATATAAGGTGATAATCGCTACTATGAGCATTAAGAAATTAATTCCAAAAAAAGCGATATGACCTATTCTTCTACTAGCCATATCGCTGATTCTGCTTATATGTTTTTATCAATATATGAATTTTATTAATATCATTAATTTCCTCTAAGCTTAAGTAGTTTTATATATACCGCTATATAGTTTATCGACATATTTTATAATAATCCATGAGATATTCCAATTGCAGTGATTTCTTCTAACGATAGTTTTGTAAGCCTTGCAATCATTTCTAAAGATAACTTTTCATGTAGCATTTGAACCACTACTTCTGCCTTCGCCTTAGCTGTTCCCACAGCAAGCCCTTGCTCAATACCTTGCGCGATACCTTGTTCAATTCCTTCGGCAACGCCTTCTTTCCAATAAGTATAATGATCCATAGATAACATCTTATATTCCTCCTTCCAAGCTTCACAATGCTTTACTTCGTACACCGCTTCATCTATATCTTTTAACAGTTCATCTGTAGCTTCATGTCCATCAATATAATCTAAAAAGGCTTGTAATGACTTCGATATATCATTCTGTGTTCCCTTCGTACTCAAAAACAATTTAGTAGCCCCATCATTCAACAGGATATCATGTTCTTCCAAGCAAATGTTCTTAAACGTATACTTATGGCGTTCTCTACTAAACACTGGAAATGTGCAAATAAAAATAATATAGGAATCATTTAAAGTCATGTACTTTTGACCTTTTTGCAAGTGATACATATCCAAAATGCTTTGGTAAAAACGTGTGCGCTTTACCAGTTCTTCCATATCCTTGCTGGTTTGCATCTCGATATTGAACACTGTACCCTTGTCATCATTCACATACACATCTAAGCGGACACTTTTTGTTTCCAAACGAACATCTAGCCCCTTTTCCTCGTGAATATACACAATATCATGAATGGAAGTATCCAATAATCGTTCCAATACAGCCTTACAAATATGTTTCTTCAACATAACCTTCTGAAAGATAAAATTGTCCTGAATCGTCAGTTCATCGAATGATTTAATACGCATACAACACCTCTCTTTCATTCTTAATAAAATTATACCACAGTCACTTCTAGGTCGGTAGATATACCGACACCTCCTACGGTTACAATTCTATTCAATGACAATATACCCTTGAAAATTTCCTACCAGTGATGCCCCGCTCTTCAACAAGCATGTCAAGATATGAAGAGCTTTATTGTTGAACTTCAACATTTGAGTAAAAACCTAAAATTTAAAAATAGTTAACTCATGATCTTCTTTAGTATTCTAATAAACATTCCTAAATACACACAGTTGAGTACAATCTTCATTGAATTTTAAATTTATAGGGAGAACAAAACACGTGACTATCTTTGCATTGTACTCTACTTATTGCTAAACCTATTACATGTTTAGGTTATTACTTAAAACAACTATATAAACTGTTGTGCACATAATACTATGATAATAATTACTGCTAATTATTTACGCATATATGAAGTTTTCTACTTTCACACAAATTTAGATAACACCCAAAAAACTGAAAATAAGCATGCAAAACCTATATGCTCCTATCTAAAATATGAATATTAACTCAATTGACATCTATTCTCATAGATTGTAAAATGATTATATATATCACTAACAAGTAAGGCTACGTTATATACGAGGTAATTTAGTACACTCTCCCCTTATATATAAGTAGCCTTTCTTTATGTGTAAGGTTTGATGTAAATTTTTACAGAAAGGTGTGTTTCTAATGAATCAAATGTTATCTATTTTCCAACAAGGCGGACCGGTGATGTACCTGTTCCTGATTATCTCTGTGCTCACCATCGCTATCGGTATTGATCGTGTGTTAGTATACCGCAAAACAGCAGGTGCTAATCGTTTCGTAGAGGAAACTATGGCTACTAAATTTGCTCAAGGCAATGTGAAAGAAGCCCTAGCTGTTGCCAAGGAGCATCCTGACAATGTATTGACTCAATTGGTGGTAGAAGGTTTGACGGCTCATCAAGATGGATTCGCTGTAGAACCTACGTTAGAGGCACAAGCTATGCGTACTGTAAACGTATTGCAAGACCGTTTAAGCTTGTTGAGTACTTTTGTTACATTGGCTCCTATCTTGGGTCTATTAGGTACCGTTGTTGGTATGATTGATTCTTTCAGCGTATTAGATTTATCCAACGGTCAACCAATGGCGATTACCTCTGGCGTAGGGGAAGCATTGGTAGCCACTGCTGCTGGTTTATGCGTTGCTACAGTCGCTCTTATATTACATGCTATTTTCTCTCGTAAAGTCAACTTAATCGTATCTGATATGGAACAAATGATGGCTTCCATCGTTCGTTTCCTTCATAAAAAGGAGAATGCCTAATGAAACTTCGGAGTATGAAAGTACAAGAAGAACCGAAGTTAATGATCATCCCTATGATTGACATCATCTTTTTCCTTCTTGTATTCTTTATGATTAGCACCATGACCATGGTACAGCAAAATACTTTCAAAGTGGGCTTACCACAAGCGAGCTCTGCTCAATTAGATATGAACCAACATGCGAACATCACAGTCATGGCGGATGGCAATATTGCTTTCAATAAAGAAAGTCTCGACAAGGAGCAATTGATTCGCCGTGTGCAAATTGAATTGCAACGAAATCCTGATTTACAAGTCATTCTAAACGGTGATAAAGACGTCAACTATGGATTTGTCATTGAAACATTCGATGCTTTGAAACAAGCAGGTGTGAAAAAACTATCCATTGCCGTAGAAAAGAGGTAATCTGTGAAGGAAGATAAATTTTGGAAATATGCCCTCTACATCTCCTTGGCAGGACACATCGCTCTTATCCCAGTGGCATCGGCTATCTTTAACAAGGTAACGGAGCCGTTTCATGAATCGACAACCACGTTCTATGAAGTAAGCATGGCCGAAAGCGCTCAAGAGCAAGCCTCTGAAACTCCACAACCTGCGGAAGAACAACCTCCACAAGAGGAGAGTGCACCCCCTGAGCCTCAAGAAGCTGTGGCTATCCCTGAAATTCCAGATACCATGAAGCCAGATCCTCGACCAGAGCAACCGAAACAGGAGACGCCAAAGCAAGACGTACCAAAGCAAAAACCAAGTACCTTGCCAAAACAATCTCCTTCGACAAACTCTAACGCTTCGTTACAAGCCGCAGAAGCTGCGGCTCGTGCCAAAGCAGAAGCAGATGCTGCTGCTCGTGCTGCCGAAGAAGAAGCTAGGACCACAGTTGTCAATCCTCCATCGCCGTTGGGCAACGTACAACCAGCTAACCCAACACCTGGACAATCTGGTACTGTCTACGTAACCGCCGATATTTACGAAAGCGGCCAAGTCGCATCAGTTCAAGTCTCTGGCGATGCCAACGCAGCCCAACAAAATGCGGTCGCAGCCTATATACCAACCGTTCCATTTGCACCTGGAACAAACAAATTTGGGGATGCATTACCTGCTAGAATACGCTTCTCCATCGTGTTCCAGTAATACTTTGTATTGTATAGACAACTATGTTATACTAAACATAACAAAAGAAGAGCCACCAACGTGTCGAAGGCGTTAGGCTCATCTCAAGAAAATGGAAACTTGAAAGTGCCTAACGTGTTAAGGTGTATCAGACCTTATTCGTTAGGCTTTTTCATTACTTATTAAAGAAACGAAAACAACAAACTATTTCTCTAAGGAACGCAGTTACGAGTAGTAGCCTTATGGCGTTCCTTTCTATCTAAATAATCTAAACGCAAGAAGAGCACGGTGTGCCCCGAACAAACATTATAAAATACCGTTTGTGAGGGGTATGCCGTGCTCTTCCCTTTAGTCATATTTGGATAAAAACCGTCATAAGTCTACATAGCGAAATAAGACTCCTCCCCTGAGAGTCCCTAGTTAGCTCCATAAGATATATAATCCATTAACGCAAAAGAATGCGACATACTCAAAACTCATCGTAAGCCATGCCGTTATGCGTAGTAGCCTTGTGGCGTTCCTTTACTGCCTAAATAATCTAAGCGCAAGAAGAGCACGGTGTGCCCCGAACAAACATTATGAAATACCGTTTGTGAGGGGTACGCCGTGCTCTTCCCTTTATCCTATTCAACTACAAACGCCACAGGCTACATAGCATCTCAAGGAGCTAACCAAGCTCGAAGTTCATCTATAGCTCTCTCCTTAGCTATTATCCCATGGGAGCTCCACACTTGATTCGTCACCACGTGTACATGTCCTTCTTGTACTGCTGGAATGGTGTGCCAAATCTCCATGGCTTGTATATCTTCTAGTTCTTTCCCTACTTGATCTGACGTAATACGATTGCTCGCCCCATAGGCAGAACTTACTAGGAGATACTTTGCATCGATATCTGGCAACATTTCATGAGAAACAGCATTATTACTTTTACCATCTAATGCTAAGGATTCTGTATCCGGTGTAATATTCAGCAAATCAAAAATAAATCGACTGTTCACACTGGAAGAATACGGATACAACCGTATTTCTTTTTTCATGACCCGAATGTAAGCCAATGGACTATCACCAATGCGAGATTTGATTGCCATACGGGCCTCTTTTACATGGTCGTAATATTGACGCAATCGTGCTTCTGCCTCTTTTTCTCGGTGTAATACCATGCCCAATGTGAGCAAAGCACGCTCCGCATTTTGCAGTTCAAACGCTGCGGTTGGTGCAATTTTGCTAAGCGCATCAAAGGTACTACGAGTAAAGGAGTCACGCATAATAATCAAATCTGGTTTTAAGGCTTCAATTTGCTCTAAATTGATAGTCTTCGTTTCCTCATTGATGCTAATGTGCTGCACACCTTGCGCCTCTAGTTCATCATGCAAGTAAAAGTTTTCCCGATTGTAAGCCCCCACCATAGGTGCTCCTAATGCATACATAGGGTCTTCCATACGGATGACCACGATACGATCCTGCTTGTCAGGAATCACAGTAGTGCCATATTTATGATGCAATACCATTTTCCCATCTTCATTGGTAATCAGCTTTTCTGCAGATTGCTTTACTTTCTTGAAGCGAGCATTCATCTCTTTCGTGATAGCCTCATCGGTGTCGAGCCGTTTTTCTTTCACCACAGAACCTTCCCCCACACGAGGAGCGCCCCAGGTGCTGAAAGTACCACTCACGAGCCCATATACAAGGCCTCCAATGATAGCAAGTACTGCTACCCAACCAAGATAGGTTCCTATACGACGCCCCATCATACTCCACCACCTGCTTGTTTCGCTTTTTCCACCGATGCGTGGGTATAGGCAATACAGTACGGACGATTGGTTCGTGGGTCATTCAAAATGATCGAGTCCACTCCAAAAATAGTACTCAACATCTCTTCTGTTAAGACCTCATGAGGCGTGCCTTGAAAGTGTACATGGCCGTCTTTCATAGCGATGATATGATCCGCATAACGAGCAGCTTGGTTCAATTCGTGAATAACCATAATGACCGTTTTCTTATACTCTTGGTTCAATCGTTCCACTAGTTCTAATACATCCATTTGATGAGAAATATCTAAATAGCTAGTAGGTTCATCCAAGAATAAAATATCTGTATCTTGCGCAATCGCCATAGCAATCCATGCCCGTTGGCGTTGACCACCAGACAAATTCTGAATCGGTGTGTGCGCAAAATTATGCAAATCTGTCACGTCAATAGCCCAATCGATTAAGTCACGGTCCTGCTGACTTTCACGTTGCAAAATACCAGATTTGTGGGGAGCCCGACCATAACTGATGAGGTCACGCACCGTCAAAGACCCTGGTGCCATTGGGTTCTGTGGCAAAATAGCCAACTGTTTCGCCAATTCCTTCGTATCTTTTTTATGAATATCCTCGCCGTTTAAAATAACGGAGCCCCCTTTAGGCGCAATGATTCGGCAAATCGTCTTCAACAGAGTGGATTTACCGCATCCATTGGATCCAATCAAGGCCGTTACCTTTTCCAAAGGAATCCTAATGTCTACGTCCTTACTGATGATTTTATGTTCATACCCAGTAGAAACGTGTTGTAATTCAAATGCCATAGTTTATCCTCTCGTCCGTGCCAATACATATAGAAAATAGGGTGCACCCACCAATGCCACAATGATGCCTACTAGCATTTCATCGGGAGCAATGATGACTTGTCCTAACCAGTCTGCTGAAAGTAACAATAGGGCCCCCAACAATAGGGTAACTGGTAAATAATAGTGATGGTTCACGCCCACTAAACGTCGTGCAATATGTGGCGCCACTAACCCAATAAAGCCAATACTACCACCTACCGCAATACAAGAGGCGGCAATGGCTACGGCAATACAAAGAAAGGTTACTCGTTCTTTTGTAATACGTGCGCCTAAGCCGATAGCCGTTTCTTCATTCAGATTCAACACATTCAATTTCGTGGAGTAACAATATAGCACAATTGCTCCAATAGCCACAATCGGCGCTAGCACCATCACATGGTTCCAGCTATTACCAAAAATTGTACCGATGAGCCAAGTATTAATTTGATTAAACTTGTCTGGGCTCAAGGTCACCATCGTCACCATCTGCACTGCATGGATCCCAGCAGATAGAGCAATACCATTTAAAATCAATGTCATAGGAGACAAACTGAGCCCTTTACGGTAAGACATGCGGAAAATAAGTAGTGCTACTAATCCCCCGCCAATGATGGCAAATAATGGAGCTTTCCAAATCGTAGTGATCGCATTGGCTGGCTCAAAATAAATGTACAGCATCACCGCTACACCAGCCCCGGCATTGACACCGAGCACACTAGGACTAGCTAGTTCATTACGAGTAATGGTCTGAAAGATGGCCCCAGACAATGCTAAGCCTGCACCGATACAAATAGCCAGCACGGATCGAACCATACGGAAGTCGAAGACAATGCGCTCTTGCCACTCGGTCCCATAGCCAGCGATAATACGCACTAAGTCCATGTAAGAAAACTCAGAAAATCCCGTTCCTAAATGGACCACAAATATCAATGCCAAAGCCACTAGTAAACCAATGGACCACATGGCAAATCGTTTACCTTGATGCATTAGTTAGCCTCCTTTCGATTCGCTAAATAGAGAAAGAAAGGAACCCCTACTAAGGCGGTCACAGCCCCTAAAGGTACTTCAAATGGAGGCGACACCACACGTGCCACCGTATCGGCTACGATGACCACGATAGCCCCCAACACAGCAGAAAAAGGAATCACTTTTTCATAGCTAAGACCTACCATATACCGAGCCATATGAGGCACAATAAGCCCCACAAAGCCGATAGGCCCTGCAATAGCTACGGCAGAACCACTTAATAGCAATACTGTAAGACCTGCTAAGAGGCGAATTTGAGTCAACTTTCCACCTAAACCAACAACCACCTCATCACCTAAGCTAAGCAAGGTAATTTGTTTAGAAATAGCCAAGGCAATTAACACGCCTATGAGCGTCCAAGGAGCCACTAACAAGACTTGCTCCATGCGAACACCACCGATACCACCAGCCGTCCAGTAGCTCATATCTTGAGCCACATCAAAAAAGACAACTAGCGCTTGTGTAACCGCCATGAAGATAGCACTTATAGCACTACCTGCTAAGGCTAAGTAGACCTTAGATCCCTTTGCCATACCTCGATTGGCTAAGTATAAAATACAAGCCGTTGCCAACCCAGCACCCAAAAAGCTGAATAGGATGGTCATATTCAAGCTCGCCATAGGGAACGCAATCATAGCGATAGCTAGTCCAAAACTAGCCCCTGCATTCACCCCTAAAATAGAAGGGCTCGCCATAGGGTTGTTTGTAATTCCTTGCATAAGCGCCCCTGCGACGGCAAAATGAATGCCGCAGATGAAAGCCACCAACAACCGAGGTATACGAATTGTATTAATGACAATCCCATCTATATTCCCGGTTCCATTCCAAATACTAGCCCAGATCATCTCCAGTGAAATCGATCTAGCCCCTACCGACAAGAATACAAAGCTACCTAATCCTAGGATAAGCAAGGCCACTAGCATTTGACCTGCAAACTTTCCAAAGAAAGCAGTATTCGCATCCGATGCATAGGATGAAGATATATCTTTACGTACCATGTATCTCCTTTCTTGTATATCATGACATAGAAAAGAACCCTCTGCATATCAGAAGGTTCTTCCCCAAATGGATATATCTAGTTAGATTATATACTCATTAGAATCCAGCAGTTACAGATACCATAGCTGTTCGTCCATTACCTTGGTAAACAGATCCATTTAATGCATTCCAGTAATCTTTATTCAATACATTGTACACATCTGCACGAACTGTCATTGGAACATGACCGCTATTCCATGTGTATCTTGCACCTAAATCCCATGTGAAGTATCCAGGAACACGAATTGTATTATCTTGGTTAGCAAATGCTGGTCCTGTATAGTTCAAACGTGTTGTAAACGTTAAGCCTTGTACTGCTTTTACGTCTTGTTCTAATCCAACTACCGCATTCACTTTTGATGTTCCTTCAACACGATGGCCTTTTGCATTACTATCAGCATTATCTTTTGTATAACGAGAATCTAATAGCATAATACCGCCTAATACACGAGTACCTTTCGTAGGTTCACCAAATACATTAAACTCTAATCCACGGTTGCGGATTTCAGTGGATAAACTATAGTAACGATCAAGCTTATTAACTGGTGTCACTGTTACATAGCTCAACGCTGGTGTTTTAATATTGAAAGCACTTACTGTTGCTGTGTATTTACCAAAATCAAACTTTGTACCTACTTCGTATTGTTTTGCTTTATATGGTTCTACTGCTTCACCAAAGTTAACAGCGCTTGCATTGGTTACTGTATCAGCTTGTAAGCCTTCCATATAGTTTGCATATACAGATGTTTTATCATTGAATTTATGAACAATGCCTACTGCTGGGGAGAATGCTGTTTTATCATAAGAAGCGTATGTGTCAGCACCATTGAAGGCTTTACTTAAACGTGGGAAGTTTTGTGTTTTAATTTTTTGTAAGCGTCCGCCCACAATAAATTGCCAACTTTCATCCTTAGTAGTAATTCTATCTGTAATAGATACACCTGTTTGAATGCTTGTATCATTCAAATGTGTATACCAGTTTAGATCACCTTGTGGTGCACCCCAATTTGTAGTTTGTACATAGAAGTTGGCTGCCACATTATTTAAACTACGATTTGCCATGTATCGTTTGTATTCAGAACGAGCGAAAGCAACGCCAATATTATGGTTTACATCGCCAGTAGTAATCTTACCTTTTACACCTACTTCTACAGATGTAGATTTATTGATTTGGTTGTTATATCGGTAACGAAGATTGGATTTACCATTAATATCATTTACTTGGAATTCATTATACAAATAGTCCATGGATGTATAGCGCATACCAAATCCTGCGTATGCCGTCCAATTTTTATTGAAATCATACTCACCACTGATAACACCATATTTCTCTGTTACACGACGATATGTTCCATCAGCACCATATTTTTTATGATGATCTGCATTTTTAGCAGTAAATACTTCTTGTTTTGTGCTAGCTAAGAACTTGTTGCCAAACGTAATGCGGTATTGTGGGTTTTCGATTTCATTATATACATATCCCAAATCAATAGCTGCACGTACTTTTTCACCACGCATATCAGCGCCAATTGCTACTGTACTTGCGTTATTTTTTTCATTATCGTTCGATGTTTCGCCATTACGGTTCAACACATTTACACGTACACCATATTTGTTATTATCACCAAAGCGATGTCCTACATCTACATGTTGTGTGAATTGAGAGCCATTGCCATAAGATAACTTCACTTTTGTAATGTCTTTATCTGTAGCACGTTTTGGAACAAAGTTAATAGTACCTCCAATAGTGCCATTCGGTGGCATACCGCCTAATAAAGCCGCAGGACCTTTAATTACATCCACACGTTCGATGCTTTCCGTCCCCGTATAAAAACGTGGAGAAATATTGTACAAACCATTAAACTGTGTATCTTGTTGTGTCGTACGGAATCCACGAATGGACCAAGCACTGGAAGCACCAGATAAGGATTGATCTTTGACAGATGCATCATTAGCTACAATATCAATTACATTAGATGCCTGTTTATTTTCCATCAATTCATTGGTATACCCAGTTACATTAAACGGAGTATCAATAAAGGATTGATTACCCAACACGCCCATTAAACTAGATTGAGATACTTGACCACC
This sequence comes from Veillonella sp. CHU732, assembly GCF_003992085.1. Taxonomy (NCBI): domain Bacteria; kingdom Bacillati; phylum Bacillota; class Negativicutes; order Veillonellales; family Veillonellaceae; genus Veillonella; species Veillonella sp. CHU732. Next base: position 1,212 of record NZ_RQVC01000022.1, on the reverse strand, counting down.
AGCATATGCGCCTTCTACGGAAGGTGTTGCAGTGACTTCTTCTACTGCCGCACGAGCTGGCGCATGCACCACGAACTCACCTAAATCAAATACTTGTACAGCATGCGCAGTGCCACCCAATTGGAACAATACGCCTGTTGCTGCTGCAAATGATAACAATTGCTTTCTTGTCTTGCTATTCATCTTACACTCCTACACAAAAAACCTTACCAAGATACACATTTATATCTTATATATAATAAATATTATCATTATAGAGTTAATTGTGCAATATATTTCTTCATCTTTCCTTCATTAATTATACTATTTTTAAAATAATTATGTGTTTATGTCATGGTTGATGCATAGGATATATTCAAATCACACATTTTAAAAGAAATCCCTATAAATACCATTAATCAGCTATATTTATAAATATTAATGCCTGTGCATATGTTTTATATTTGCGTATTTGCACCTTATTCTATCGATATATGCTTATTTATAGCGACATTTTTATTCATTTTGCAAAATCTTCGACATTCCATCTATAAATGATAATACCTCTCCCATTAATGATTAATAAGTAATAATAACAACTACAAAATCAATGAGAGAAATCTCCATTTAGAAAACAAAAAAGGCCACCACAAAATACAAACGTATTTTGTAATAACCCTTCCTCCTAGTAAGTATACAGTCACGGACAAGAAGTTTCCACTACTTGTGACTTCCTAACCCTCGATAGCATTAATACATTATCATCAAATCTTCAACTTTCTTTTTAGACTTTTTCTGCTTCGGCGTCATTGTTTCAAAAAAATTTCCACTTCTTCACTAGTCGCCTTTACATAAGGAAGATCATCCTCATTCATCATCTCACTGCATTCCTTTACCATCTTTCGAAACGCTTTTTCTGCCTCTTTATCTGGCTGCACAAATCCGCTCATAGCTATCCCTCCCAGCCTTTTTCTCACATACAATATACCTACAGTATATACCATCCCATATGTCCCCGCAAATTTTCTCCCAGATAGTTAATGCATACGAACACCACTACATCATAACCCATTCCATTCAAAACCAAACTAAACAAAGCTTAAGTTTGTAAATAACGACGAAAAAAAGAACCACCCTTCCGGATGGTTCTTAGCTATGGTGGACGATGACAGGATCGAACTGCCGACATCCTGCTTGTAAGGCAGGCGCTCTCCCAGCTGAGCTAATCGTCCA
>NZ_RQVC01000021.1:0-30108 GCF_003992085.1 Veillonella sp. CHU732 | reverse complement strand
ATGCCTGGTGATAACATCACTATGAACATCGAGCTTATCACTCCAATCGCTATTGAAGAAGGTTTACGTTTCGCGATCCGCGAAGGTGGCCATACAGTAGGCGCTGGTGTTGTTACAGCTATCGAAGCATAATCTGACTGAAAGATTATCTATATAAACCGTGCAATCGAGGAGCGGCAAACCTGCCGCTCTTAGGTTGTGTATAAACTATGATATAGAAGGTTGCCCTTGCGAGGGAGAATTTCTATGGAGCAGTTCATTCTGGAAATGGACGAAGGGAGATATATAACAATGGCAAAACAACAAAAAATCCGTATTCGCTTGAAAGCATATGATCACAAAGCATTGGATCAAAGTGCTCAACGTATTGTAGACGTTGCAAAACGCAATGGCGCGTTGGTTTCTGGACCAATTCCATTGCCTACAGAAAAAAACATTTTCACGATTCTTCGTTCTCCACATGTTAACAAAGACTCTCGTGAACAATTCGAAATGCGTACACATAAACGCTTAGTAGAAATTATTGAACCAAATTCGAAAACAGTAGATGCAATCACTCGCCTTGATTTGCCAGCTGGTGTATCTATTGAAATAAAATTATAAGAAATAAGGAGGTGCGATTATGTCTAAAGCTATTTTGGGTAAAAAGTTAGGAATGACTCAAGTCTTCACAACTGAAGGCAAACTAGTTCCTGTCACTGTAGTGGAAACTACACCTAGCGTAGTAGTGCAAGTAAAAACTGTTGAATCCGACGGTTACAATGCAGTACAGCTTGGTTACGGTTCCATTAAAGAAAAACATTTAACTAAACCTGTAAAAGGCCAGTTCGATAAAGCCGGCGTTGCGCCAGTTAAATATCTTCGTGAACTTCGCCTTGCTGAAGCAACTGATTACACAGTGGGCCAAACTCTGGCAGCTGATATCTTCGCAGAAGGTGAGCTAGTAGATGTTGTGGGTACAGGTAAAGGTAAAGGTTTCGCTGGTACAATTAAGCGTCATAACTTTAGCCGTGGTCCTGAAACTCATGGTTCCAAATCTCATCGTGAACCAGGTTCCATCGGTCCAATGATCTCCGGTGGCGGCGGTAAAGTATTTAAAGGTAAAAAACTTCCTGGACAAATGGGTGGTGGCAGAGTTACTGTACAACGTCTATCTGTTGTAAAAGTTGATACTGAACGTAACCTTTTATTAATCAAAGGTGGCATCCCTGGTGCTAAAGGTAGCCTAGTGATGGTTCGCAACACAGTAAAACCTGTTAAATAACTAATTGTCGAAAGGAGGATACATAATGCCAACAGTAACTAAATACAACATGTCCGGCGCTAAAGTCGGCGAAATCCAGTTGAATGATGCAGTATTCGGTGTTGAAGTAAACGCTGCTGTTATGCATCAAGCCGTAGTTCGTCAATTGTCTAACGAACGACTTGGTACACATGCAACTAAAACTCGAGGAGAAGTACGCGGTGGCGGTAAAAAACCTTGGAGACAAAAAGGTACAGGCCGTGCTCGTGCTGGTTCTAGCCGTTCCCCAATTTGGGTAGGTGGTGGTATCACTTTTGGTCCACAACCACGTAGCTACTATAAAGCTATGCCTCGTAAAGCTAGACGCTTAGCAGTTAAATCTGCATTATCTGATAAAGTAAATCACAGCGAATTGTTCGTAATCGACGAATTGAAATTAGCCGCACCAAAAACTAAAGATGTATTAAACATCCTTAACAACTTCAAAGTTGGTGACGCAAAAGTTCTTTTCATCACTGATGGTGATGTAAATGTGGAATTGTCCGCTCGTAACATTCAAGGTGTTAAAGCGCTTCCATACACGAACATCAATATCTTCGATTTATTGCACCACGACAAACTCTTCATCGCTGAAGGTGCTATTGCAAAAATTGAGGAGGTGCTTGGATAATGAACAAATTTGATGTATTAATTCGTCCAATCATTACAGAAAAAACAACTTTGTTAATGCAAGAAAACAAATACACTTTCCAAGTTCCTTTGACTGCGAACAAAGTAGAAATCCGTAAAGCTGTTGAATCTATCTTCAACGTAAAAGTAGAAAAAGTAGCCACTATCCGTGTATTAGGAAAAACTAAACGCATGGGTCGCACAATGGGTAAACGTAGCGATTACAAAAAAGCTATCGTAACTCTTAAAGCGGGCGAAACTATTGAATTATTTGAAGGTGTATAAGAGTCTAGTAAGGAGGCCCAATAATGGCAATTAAATCATTTAAACCGTACTCCGCTGGTCGTCGGTTTATGACAGTGTCTGCCTTTACTGAAATTACAGCAAGCAAACCTGAAAAATCCTTGCTCGCAAAAGTAACTTCTAAAGGTGGTCGTAATAACACTGGTAAAATGACAGTACGTCATCAAGGTGGCGGTCATAAACGTCAATACCGTATTATTGACTTCAAACGTACTAAAGATAATATCCCAGCTCGCGTAGCTACAATCGAATACGATCCTAACCGTAGTGCTCGTATCGCATTGTTAAACTATGCAGATGGCGAAAAACGTTATATCATTGCTCCACATGGTCTTAAAGTGGGTGATGTAGTTTACTCCGGTCCTGAATCCGATATTAAACCAGGTAACGCGTTACCATTGGCTAATATCCCATTGGGTACTCAAGTACACAACATCGAAATGAAAATCGGTAAAGGCGGACAAATCGTTCGTTCTGCTGGTACTTCCGCTCAATTAATGGCGAAAGAAGGCAACTACGCATTACTTCGTTTACCATCTGGTGAACTTCGTCGTGTACGTGTAGAATGCCGTGCTACAGTAGGTGTTGTATCTAACATTGACCATGAAAATATCACTATTGGTAAAGCTGGTCGTCAACGTTGGAAAGGCATTCGTCCTGGCAACCGCGGTGTTACAATGAACCCTTGTGACCATCCACATGGTGGTGGTGAAGGTAAATCTCCAGTTGGTCGTAAACATCCTGTTACACCTTGGGGTAAACCAGCTCATGGCGTTAAAACTCGCGACAAGAAAAAAGCTTCTAGCAAGTTAATCGTTAAACGTCGTACAAAATAGGATATAGGAAGGAGATATAACAGTGTCCAGATCAATTAAAAAAGGCCCTTTTGTTGCAGAATCTCTTCTGAAAAAAATTGATGCCTTAAATGAAACTAATGATAAAAAAGTAGTAAAAACCTGGTCCCGTGCATCTACTATTTTCCCACAATTTGTAGGCCATACGATTGCTGTGCATGATGGTCGCAAACATGTACCTGTATTCATTACAGAAGATATGGTAGGTCATAAATTAGGTGAATTCGCTCCTACACGTACTTATAAAGGTCATGGTAAGGACGAAAAAACTACAGGCAGAAAATAGGAGGATTTAACATGGAAGCAAAAGCAATCGCTAGACATATTCGTATTGCGCCTCGTAAAATCCGCATCGTTGCAGATTTAGTGCGCGGTAAAAACATCGGCGAAGCATTTGCCATCTTGAAGTTTACTCCGAAAGTTGGCGCCGATGTAGTAACTAAAGTTTTGACATCTGCTATCGCAAATGCAGAACACAATTTTGACATGAATGTAGAAAATCTTTATGTGTCTGAGATCTTCGTTGATCAAGGTCCAACAATGAAACGCATTCATCCTCGTTCCCGTGGACAGGCTTTCAAAATTTTGAAACGTTCTAGCCACGTAACAGTAGTTGTTAAAGAAAGAGCTTAATCGAAGGAGGGAAACAGAGTGGGTCAAAAAGTAAATCCACATGGCTTGCGTGTTGGTATCGTAAAAGATTGGGACGCAAAATGGTATGCTGATAAAGATTTCGCATCTAACCTTCATGAAGACGTAAAAATTCGTACCTTCTTGAAGAAAACACTTTTCATTGCTGGTATTTCCCGCATTGAAATTGAGCGTACAAACAAACGTATTAAAGTAACTATCCACACTGCTAAACCAGGTATGGTTATCGGTAAAGGTGGACAAGGTATAGAAGATATCCGTAAAGAATTGAAACGTTTTACAGATAAACAAATCGATGTAAACATTGCTGAAATTAAACAAGTAGATATGGAAGCTCAACTTGTTGCTGAAAGTATTGCTAGCCAATTGGAACGCCGTGTAAGCTTCCGTCGTGCAATGAAACAAGCAGTAGGTCGCACTATGCGTTTAGGCGCTAACGGTATCAAAGTAATGGTATCCGGTCGTCTTGGCGGTGCAGAGATCGCTCGTAGCGAATCTTACCGTGAAGGTTCCATTCCACTTCACACACTTCGTGCAAATATCGATTATGCAACAGCAGAAGCACATACAACATATGGTTGCATCGGTATTAAAGTATGGATCTACAAAGGTGAAGTTTTGCCAGAAGCTAAACAAACATCTAAAAAGGAAGAAGGTGACAACTAATGCTAATTCCAAAGCGCGTAAAACATCGTAAACAATTCCGCGGTCGTATGAAAGGCCGTGCAATGCGTGGTAACAAAGTTGCTCATGGTGATTTCGGTTTAGTAGCATTAGAGCCATCTTGGATCACAAACCGTCAAATCGAAGCAGCCCGTATTGCTATGACACGTTACATTAAACGTGGTGGTAAAGTTTGGATTAAAATTTTCCCTGATAAACCAATCACTGCAAAACCAGCAGGCGTTCGTATGGGTTCCGGTAAAGGTTCTCCAGAAAAATGGGTAGCAGTAGTTCGCCCAGGACGTGTAATGTTTGAAATGAACGGCGTACCAGAAGTTGTGGCTCGTGAAGCTATGCGTCTTGCAAGCCATAAACTTCCAATCAAAACGAAGTTCGTTGTTAAGGGTAAAGAATTGGGTGGTGACGTAAATGAAGGTTAATGACATTCGCAATTTGAGCGCTGCCGAGTTGAACACTAAAGTTTCCGAATTGAAAGAAGAGTTGTTTAACCTACGTTTTCAACTCGCTACTGGTCAATTAGAAAATCCAATGCGTATCCGTGAAGTTAAAAAAACTATCGCTCGTATCAAAACTGTACAACGAGAAGAAGAAATTAAAGGTAACGCATAATAACAAATTTTGTTTGGATTGAATAGGAGGCTTAAAGTCGTGGCAGAAGTAAGAAATGTACGAAAAGCACGTGTAGGTAAAGTTGTAAGCAACAAAATGGATAAAACAGTTGTTGTACAAATCGATCGTAAAGTACCTCACGAATTATATAGCAAGCCAATGGTAACAAGCAAACGTTTTAAAGCTCATGATGAAAATAACGAATGCTTAGTTGGCGATATCGTAAAAATCGTAGAAACTCGTCCATTATCTAAAGATAAACGTTGGAGAGTTGTAGAAATTATTGAAAGACAAAAATAATCAGTGATGTAAGGAGGAAAAGTCATGATCCAGCAACAAACAATTTTGAATGTTGCCGATAACACTGGTGCGAAACGCATTATGTGCATCCAAGTGATGGGCGGTTCTTACCGTAAATTTGGCAATATTGGTGACGTAATCGTTGCTTCTGTAAAAGATGCATCACCCGGTGGCGTTGTCAAGAAAGGCGACGTTGTAAAAGCCGTTATTGTTCGTTCTAAAAAAGGTATCCGTCGTCAAGATGGTTCCTATATCCGTTTCGATGAGAACGCTGCTGTAGTTATTAAAGACGACAAAAGCCCTCGCGGAACTCGTATTTTCGGACCTGTAGCAAGAGAACTTCGTGAAAAAGACTTCATGAAAATTATCTCCCTTGCTCCAGAAGTGTTATAAGAAGGAGGAGCTCAACATGTCCCAAAAACTACATGTTAAAAAAGGTGATACAGTTGTTGTTATCTCCGGCAAGGAAAAAGGTAAACAAGGCGAAATCATCGCTGTTGATATCAAAAAAGAACGAGTAACTGTAAAAGGTCTTAACCTAGTTAAACGTCATACAAAACCTAGCCAAGCGAACCCTCAAGGTGGCATCATTGAAAAAGAAGGTACAATCCATGTATCCAACGTAATGGTGTTAGATCCTGAACAAAAAGTACCAACTCGTACTAAAAAAGTTGAGGAAAATGGTTCTTTAGTTCGTGTAGCTGTTAAAAGTGGCGCTAAACTTTAATTGATAAGGAAAGGAGGTCTTTTACAAAATGTCTCGTTTACAAGAAAAATATACTTCTGAAATTAAGAAGGCTTTACAAGAGAAATTCCAATATGGCAACGTAATGGAAATTCCTAAATTAGAAAAAATCGTAATCAATATCGGCGTAGGCGATGCTGTTGGTAACTCCAAAGCATTAGACGCAGCTGTTAAAGATTTAGAAATTATCGCTGGTCAAAAACCAGTCGTAACTCGCGCGAAAAAATCCATTGCGAACTTCAAAGTTCGTGAAGGTATGCCTCTTGGCACAAAAGTAACTCTTCGTGGCGAACGCATGTATGAATTCCTCGATAAATTGATTAATGCGGCATTGCCTCGCGTGCGTGACTTCCGTGGTATCAGCGCTAAAGCGTTTGATGGTCGTGGTAACTATGCATTAGGCCTAAAAGAGCAATTAATCTTCCCTGAAATCGAATACGATCAAGTAGAACGAGTAACAGGTATGGATATTATCTTCGTAACAACAGCTAACACTGACGAAGAAGCTCGTGAATTATTGGCACAATTCGGCATGCCTTTTGAAAAATAATTAGGAGGAAACGATAGATGGCTAAAAAATCTATGATCGAACGTGAGAAAAAACGTGCACGTATCGTTGCAAAATATGCAGCAAAACGCGAAGCGTTAAAAGCAGCAGGCGATTATGAAGGTTTATCCAAATTACCTGCCAACGCATCCCCAACACGCTTGCACAACCGTTGCAACTTAACAGGTCGTCCTCATGGTTATATGCGTAAATTCGGTATTAGCCGTATTGCGTTCCGTGAATTGGCGTACAAAGGACAAATCCCTGGCGTGAAAAAAGCTAGTTGGTAATAGGATAACGAGAGGAGGTTTTTAGAAGATGGTAATGACAGATCCGATTGCGGATATGCTGACTCGCATCCGTAATGCAAACTCTGCACTTCATGAAACAGTTGAAATCCCTGCTTCTAAAATGAAGGCTGCTGTTTTAGCTATCCTTAAAGACGAAGGTTTTGTTAAGGAAGTTGAAACAATTGAAAATGAAAAACATGCTACTTTAAAAGTAACATTGAAATATGGTTCTAATAATGAAAAAGTAATTACCGGTATTAAACGTATCTCTAAACCAGGCCTACGTGTATACGCGAAAAAGGAAGAACTTCCTCGCGTTTTAGGTGGTTTAGGTATCGCAGTTATTTCTACATCTAAAGGCATTATGAGCGACAAACAAGCTCGTAAAGAAGGTTTAGGTGGCGAAGTAATCGCTTACGTTTGGTAATCATAGCAATAGGAGGTAGAAAGAATGTCACGTGTCGGTAGAATGCCTATCGAGATCCCAGCTGGCGTAACGGTAACTCAAAACGAGCATACGTTAACAGTTAAGGGTGCAAAAGGTGAATTAACTCGTACTTTCCATCCGGATATTAACATTGCTGTTGAAGAAAATGTAATCACAGTAACTCGTCCTAGCGATGGAAAAGAACACCGTTCTTTACACGGTTTAACTCGTGCTCTTGTTGCTAACATGGTAACAGGCGTACATGAAGGCTTTACTAAAACTTTAGAAATCAATGGCGTTGGTTACAGAGCGGCTAAGCAAGGTAATAAACTTGCTTTAACATTGGGCTTCTCCCATCCAGTAGAGATGGAAGCTCCTGCTGGTATTACAATCGATGTCCCAGCTCCTAATAAAATCGTTGTTTCTGGTGCTGACAAAGAAGTTGTTGGTGCAGTAGCAGCTGATATTCGTAAATGGAGAAAACCAGAACCTTACAAAGGTAAAGGTATTCGTTACGAAGGCGAAGTTGTTCGTCGTAAAGCAGGTAAAGCTGGCGCTAAAGGTAAGTAATAACAGTTTACATTAGAAAGGAGTGGACATCTTGGCAGGAACATCCAAACGCAAAATTGCTCGTGCAAAACGTCATTTACGTTTACGTCGTCACATTTCTGGTACGGCTGCACGTCCTCGCTTGAACGTATTCCGTTCTTTAAGCAATATTTATGCTCAAGTCATTGATGACGTAGCTGGCAAAACATTAGTATCTGCTAGCTCTCAAGATAAAGAATTAAATCTTTCCTACGGCGGTAACGTAGCTGCTGCTAAAGCAGTTGGTGAAGCTGTTGCGAAAAAAGCAATTGCTGCAGGTATCGATACAGTAGTATTCGACCGCGGTGGTTACATTTATCATGGTCGTGTAGCAGCCCTTGCAGAAGGCGCTCGTGAAGCAGGCTTAAAATTCTAAGAAGGAGGAACTATAGACATGGCAAGAATTGATTACACAACTCTTGATCTTAAAGAAAGAGTAGTATTCATCAACCGCGTAGCCAAAGTTGTTAAAGGTGGTCGTCGTTTTTCCTTCAGCGCCCTTGTAGTTGTTGGTGACGGCAACGGTCATGTAGGTGTTGGCTTAGGTAAAGCTGCGGAAGTACCTGATGCAATCCGTAAAGGCATTGATGATGCTAAGAAAAACCTTATTCATGTTGTTATTAAAAATGGTACAATCCCTCATACAGTTACAGGAACATTCGGCGCAGGTCGCGTATTCTTGAAACCAGCTGCAGAAGGTACTGGAGTTATCGCTGGTGGCCCAGTTCGTGCCGTATTGGAATTAGTTGGTGTTCGTAACATCTTGACTAAATCCTTAGGATCTTCTAATCCTAACAACATGGTTCGCGCAACACTAGAAGGTTTAGCTCAATTAAAACGAGCTCAAGACGTGGCGGCACTTCGTGGCAAAACTCTTGAAGAAATTTACGGTTAATAAGGAGACCAATAATGGCACAAGTTAAAGTAACATTAACAAAAAGCTTAATCGGTCGTCCTGCAGATCAACGTGCGACTGTTAAAGCTCTTGGATTGAAAAAAACTAACTCCCAAGTAGTTAAAGAAGTGACACCTCAAATCGAAGGTATGCTTCACAAAGTTAGACATTTAGTAAAAGTAGAAGAAGTATAATAGATAAGGAGGTGCACGAATGAAATTTCATGAATTAGCTCCGGCTGCAGGTTCCAAAAAAACTCGTACTCGTGTAGGTCGTGGTCTTGGATCCGGTTTAGGTAAAACTTCCGGTCGTGGTCAAAAAGGTCAAAATTCTCGTAGTGGTGGCGGTGTGCGCACTGGCTTCGAAGGTGGCCAAATGCCTCTTTATCGTCGTTTACCAAAACGTGGTTTCAAAAATATCTTTGCACTTCAATATGCAGAAGTTAATGTATCCCAATTGAATCGTTTCGAAGACGGTGCAACTGTAGATCCAGTAGCTCTTATTGAAGCTGGTATTTTGAAAAACGTACGTGATGGCATCCGTATCCTTGGTAACGGAACTTTAGAACGTAAATTAACTGTTATCGCTAACGGCTTTACAAAATCTGCAGTAGAAAAAATCGAAGCAGCAGGTGGAAAAGTAGAGGTGATCTAGGGTGCTAGATAGCCTCTTGAACATCACAAAAGTAACGGAATTACGCAACAAAGTAGTCTATACATTACTTATGTTCATTGTCTTTCGCTTAGGTATCCATATCCCGGTACCTGGCGTAGAGGCATCTGTTATTGAAAGCTTATTCACCAGTGGTAACCTATTTGGTTTACTAGATTTGTTCGCCGGTGGTGCGTTAAGTAAATTCTCTATCTTTGCAATGAGTATTACACCTTATATCAATGCATCGATTATCATGCAATTGTTAGGGGCTGTAGTACCAACATTTGAAGCATGGAGTAAAGATGGAGAAGAAGGGCGTAAAAAAATTGCAAAAGTAACACGTTATGGCACAGTGATCCTTGGCTTTATTCAAGCCTTTGGTATGACCTATGCACTACGTGCAAGCAATGCGCTTATAGACAATAGCTTTATGTCTGTCATTTTGATTTCCATCATCCTTACAGCAGGTACATGCTTGTTGATGTGGGTGGGGGAACAAATTACAGCTCATGGCATAGGTAATGGTATTTCACTCATTATCTTTGCTGGTATCGTAGCACGATTCCCTGATGGGGTTCAAACTATATACCAATACCTACAAGTAGGTACAATTAATGTATTTCAAGCGATTCTATTTGCTATCATCGCGGTAGCTATGATCGTTCTTGTAATTGCTGTGACACAAGGCCAACGTCGTATCCCTATCCAATATGCTAAACGTGTGGTAGGACGAAAAATGTATGGTGGTCACTCAACATTCCTGCCTTTGAAAGTCAATCAAGCAGGGGTTATCCCAATTATCTTTGCGTCATCCATATTGATGTTCCCAGCTACATTGGCACAATTTGTACAAGTGCCTTGGGTACAAACTGTAGCAAGTTATTTCCAATGGGGAACACCGATACAAACTATTTTGTATGCTGTATTGATTTTATTTTTTACATACTTCTATACAGCTATCTCAATCAATATTACGGATATGGCAGATAATATGAAAAAACACGGTGGTTTTATTCCAGGTATTCGCCCAGGAAAACCGACTGCTGACTATGTAGACCGAGTAATGACTCGAATTACACTAGTAGGTGCATTTTTCTTAGCTTTCGTTGCAATCTTACCGAATATGATTGGTGGATTGACAGGCATTCAAGGTGTGTACTTTGGTGGTACAGCACTACTCATCGTAGTGGGCGTAGCATTAGATACAATGCAACAAGTAGAATCTTTAGTATTAACACGCCAATATAAGGGCTTTGTGAAATAGGAGATTATGATATGTATATTTTATTAATGGGACCTCCAGGTGCTGGTAAAGGCACGCAGGCAGCTCGTCTGATTGAAAAATATGGTATCCCTCAAATTTCTACAGGTGACATGTTCCGTGCCGCTGTAAAAGAATCTACTCCATTAGGATTAGAAGCTAAGAAATATATGGATGCTGGACAACTTGTTCCAGATAGCGTTACCATTGGCATCGTTCGTGAACGCTTGTCCAAGGATGACTGTAAACAAGGTTTCATTTTAGATGGCTTCCCTCGAACTACAGCACAAGCTGTTTCCTTGGATGCGATTTTAAAAGAAATGAACATCGTTCTTGATGCTGTACTTAATTTGAGTGTTCCTTCTGAAGAGTTGGTTCGACGCATCAGTGAAAGAGCACGTCTTGAAAATCGTGATGATGACAAACCGGAAACAGTACAGAAACGTCTTGCTGTATACGAAGAGTCTACTAAACCATTGATCGATTACTACCGTAATAGCGGTCAATATGTAGAAATCAACGGCTTACAGGATGTGGACACAGTATTTGCAAATATCGTTACGGCTTTGGAGAAATAATCAATGATTATTTTTAAATCGCCCGAAGAAATTGAGCATATCCGAAAGGCATCTCAACTGACAGCAGCGACGTTAACCGAGCTTGCTAAACTAGTAAAGCCGGGCGTATCAACGCTTGAGTTAGACCAATTTGCCGAAGAATATATTCGCAGTCATGGAGGAATTCCAAGCTGCATTGGTTACTATGGGTATCCAGCAACTATCTGTGCTTCCATAAATCATGAAGTGGTACATGGGATTCCAAGTGCATCTCGTATACTAAAAGATGGCGATGTCATCAGCATTGATTTAGTATCATCCATTAATGGATATCATGGAGACTCTGCCATTACAGTTCCTGTAGGAGAAGTAAGTCCTAAAGTACATGCATTGCTAAAAGTTACAGAAGAATGTCTTTTCAAAGGGATTGAACAAGCTGTAGCTGGTAATCATATAGGAGATATTTCCCATGCAGTACAATCTCATGCAGAACGTCATAGATATGGTGTTGTGCGAGATTTTGTAGGCCATGGTTTAGGAAAAAACATGCATGAAGATCCACAAGTTCCAAATTATGGTACTAAGGGCAAAGGTCCAGAACTTAGACCAGGAATGGTCATCTGTATTGAGCCAATGATTACTATGGGCACGCACAAAGTAAGAGTTCTTGAAGACAACTGGACTGCGGTCACAATGGACCGTAAGCCAGCTGCTCACTTTGAACATACCATTGCCATTACTGAAAATGGTACTGAAATACTTACTATGCGTGATACACCGAGGTTAATACAATAACCAGTAACCGGAGGATAAAAGATATGTCAAAAGAAGACGTTATTGAAGTGGAAGGTACGGTCGTTGAGGCATTACCAAATGCTATGTTCCAAGTAGAATTGGAAAATGGTCATGTGGTTTTGGCTCATGTGTCAGGTAAAATGCGTATGAATTTTATCCGTATCCTTCCTGGTGATAAAGTTACTATGGAACTGACACCATATGACTTAAGCCGTGGTCGCATCACCTATCGCTTTAAGTAAGCATAGGATCCACAAAGGAGGTACTTATGAAGGTTAAACCATCAGTTAAAAAGATATGCGAAAAATGTAAAATTATTAAACGTAAAGGCCGCGTAATGGTTATTTGCGAAAACCCAAAACATAAACAAAAACAAGGATAATTGATAGGAGGTGGATGAATAGATGGCACGTATAGCCGGTGTAGATTTACCACGTGACAAACGTGTGGAAATTGGTTTAACTTATATTTACGGTATCGGTCTTACTCTTTCTAAAGAAGTATTAGCTAAAACTGGTATCAACCCAGATACTCGCGTTCGTGATTTAAGTGAAGATGAAGTAGCTAAAATCCGTGAACTTCTTGATGCAGAGTATAAAGTAGAAGGTGATCTTCGTCGTGAAGAAGCACTTAACATTAAACGCTTAATTGAAATCAACTCCTATCGCGGTAAACGTCATCGTATGGGACTTCCATGTCGTGGTCAACGTACGAAGACAAATGCTCGTACTCGTAAGGGTCCTCGTAAAGCAATCGCAGGTAAGAAGAAATAATAAAGGAGGGATATTGTGGCTAAGAAAACAGTTAGATCCAAAAGAAAAGAAAAGAAACATATCGAATCTGGTGCAGCGCATATTCGCTCCACTTTTAACAACACTATCGTTACAGTAACAGACGTAAACGGTAATGCTCTTTCTTGGGCATCTGCTGGTGGTCTAGGTTTCCGTGGTTCCCGTAAATCCACTCCATTTGCAGCACAAATGGCAGCTGAACAAGCGGCAAAAGCAGCTATGGAACACGGTCTTCGCACTGTAGAAGTATTTGTTAAAGGTCCAGGATCTGGTCGTGAAGCAGCGATTCGTGCGTTGCAAGCAGCTGGTCTTGAAGTAACAAGCATTAAAGATGTGACTCCAATTCCTCATAACGGCTGTCGTCCTCCAAAACGTCGTCGCGTATAATCTGAGCTATATACTTAGAAAAGTGACAAGTTTTAGAGGAGGGTATACCTGATGAGCGAAGAAAAAAAACTTAGAATCGAGAAAGTAGTAATGACTGAAGATGGCCGCTACGGTAAATTCGTATGCGAGCCATTGGATCGTGGTTATGGTATTACTCTCGGTAATAGCTTGCGTCGCATTTTGCTTTCATCCTTAGATGGAGCAGCAATTACTTCCATCAAGATTGACGGAGTACTTCATGAGTTCTCTACGATTGAAGGTGTTCGTGAGGATGTATCCGATATTATTCTGAACCTTAAACAGTTGTGCATTCGTCTTGAAGAGGAAGCACCTGTACCGATGGATGTACATATCGATGTTCGTAAAGATGGAGTATTAACAGCAGGTGATTTGATTCAATTCATGCCTCCTGAAATCGAAGTCTTAAATCCAGAATTGGTAATTGCTACAATGGATGAAGCAGCTCATCTTGTAATGGATGTGCGTATCGAACGCGGTAAAGGATATGTACCATCTACTAAGAATAAACGTGAAGATGATATGATTGGTCAAATTCCAATTGATTCTATCTTCTCGCCAATTCTAAGAGCAAAATATGAAGTCAGTGATGTCCGTGTGGGCAACGAAATGGACTTTGATAAGCTTACTTTAGAAGTTTGGACAAATGGTTCTATTACAGCATCTGATGCAATTGCTAAATCTGCAGCAATCATGATTTCCTATCTAGGAAACTTTACTCGACTAGCTCATTCTCATGATATGATCAATGTAGGGGAAAGTGAAGCAGAATTAACAAGTGCAAATGGTCAAGAAGGTGGCGATATTGATGCTGAACCTAAAGGACCAACGACAATTCCTATTGAAGATCTTGAGTTGTCTGTTCGTGCTTTCAACTGTTTGAAACGCGCTAACATTCATACTATCGGTGACTTAACTGGTAAAACAGAAGACGAATTAGGAAAAATCCGCAATTTAGGGAAAAAATCTGTAGAAGAAATTCTAGAGAAATTACAATCTTACAATGAGAGTAATGATTCCTTAACATCTCAAAGCGAATAAGAGGAGAAAGACTAATGGCATACAGAAAATTAGGCCGCAACAGTTCCGCTCGTAAAGCGTTGTTCCGCGGTATGGTAACATCTCTCTTCGTACATGAACGCATTGAAACAACAGAAGCAAAAGCAAAAGAGCTTCGCAAATATGTTGATGAAATGATTACATTGGGCAAACGTGGCGACTTACATGCTCGTCGTCAAGTTCTTGCTTTTCTTATGAACGAAGATGCAGTAAAAAAATTATTTGATGAAATTGCTCCAAAATATGCTGAGCGCAACGGTGGTTACACTCGTGTAATCAAACTTGGCCTTCGTAAAGGCGATGCAGCTCCATTGGCTATTCTTGAGCTTGTATAATCAACAGCAATCTGGTTGTGATAGGATGAGTTTCACTCATTCTGTTGCAGCCTTTTTTGCTTTTTAAGGGCTCTTTGGCAAATGTGGGGGGCTGCTCATATAAAAAGCTCTTAGCACTAGTTATTGAAATAGCTAGTGCTATTCTTTTTCCTCAATAGAAGTATACGGACTCTGAAGTGTTCAGAATGACGCAACCCATAGCGTATTCTCTTTGCTACCATAATGATGTTATAGATCTATTTTTTAGGTTTGATAACATATAGTATAGAGGCGAAATAAAATGAATTGAATACATGAAAGCAGCGACTCTGTCCCGTGGGATGGAGTCGCTGTTGTAGTATAGATGTATTTGAAATCGTCGTAGTATGTGATTCATATGGCCAATAGCAAGATAGAACCATATAGTAGACCTTGCTTTGTCGTAAATTAGCTAAATTGTATTTCGTCCACTTCTAAAAATCCGAAGTATTCCATACGTCGAATCATTTCTTCGTAGAAAGCAAGAATCATGGTGTATTTGTTGGATTGTTGTAAGGCCAGAGGGCTAATGCTTTCTTCTGTCATAGCCTCGTAGATTTTGCACATCACATCGTGTTTTGTAGTAGGATTGCTGAGGAGCTTCATAAACTCTAAATCTTCCTCATTAAAATCGGAAATAGGGTCATTGTAGCGATTGCCAGGGTAGATGTAGGCGTTCACACCTTCTTGTGGCATAATCTCTACAAATGGAATATAGCGCTCAGGGATGTAGCTTTTCTTCTCTTCAAAAATATGATGTTTGAAAGGATGCTCTGTTTCCAACATGGACAGGCTGATACCGCCTTGGATGATGTGTTCTACCAAAAATTGATAGAACAATGGCAAGCACATGTCAGGGATTGCATGTTCTCCTGTATAGGTCACTAATGTGTTGTGTTTCAGGTAGAAGTGCGGGCCCTCTTGTTGGAATAAATCTACCAAGTCTTTAGCTATAGATTCAGTATGTTCAGCATTACTAGAGGTATCGCCAGAGTTATCATTAGATGTATCAGCGGTATTAGTATTGCTAGCTAATCTATGTACATGTGCGGTATTAGCATCTGTTACAGAGATAGGCATACGTTTTGCCAAGTCTTCAAAGATGGGCTCTAAATGTTCCGATGGAATGCGAAGGGTGAATAGGAATTGCTCCAAGTTGCGGTGGAAGTCTGCATTTGTGATAGATGTTTCTGTGATGCGTTTTGGCATAGCACCTTTGTGGGTAAACAAGGATTTGCGGAAGGCTGTGTTCAGCATAAAATCGATGTACTGTTCTCGTGCCAATGGATCATGAGGGGCTAGCTCTTCTAATTTAGTGCGCAATGTTTCGTCATACACATCGGGGAATGATAAATTCAAATCGCAATCGCAGAGGTAGGTAAATCCATGCTCTGCCATATGATCCATGCATTGGTGAAAGTACACCGGCGTGTTCACTGGCTCTAAATGGTCATGGCCAACATAGCAATCTTGTTTTTGCAATGTTTGACGCAAGGACTGCAAAAAAGATGCTTGTTGGTTTTTTACTGTATCGTACTCAAGCATGAGAGCGCCTAGCTTACTAGCCACTGTTTTACCGTGGCGTACTTTTTCACGATGGTTCAAGGTGTCGATATCTTTATTGGCAAACTCTAAAAGGGCACGCACGCTATCCATTTTATGCCAACCTGGGTAGGTGTTATAGGACATGTACAAGATACCATTTCCTGCGAGGTGTTCTTTACAGAGGCGAAGAAAATTGTCTTTCGTTTCCTCGTCCACCCAAGAATAGAAACCATGGGCGATGATGTAATCATAGGTGCCGAGGTGCTGGTGACTTTCATTCACATCACCTTCTAATAAGTCAAGGTTAGTGATGCCCAATTGGTCAATATAGGTCCTGCCTACGCTCACCTGTGTCGGAGCAATTTCGATGCCTGTGAAAGTCGCCTTCGGATAGAACAGGGCCTGAGAAATTAAATTACCACCGTAGGAAGATCCGATTTCCAAAATGCGAGCTGTGCTAGCAGGGGCTGGTGAAAGGCCTAATAGACGAGCGTAACTTTCAAGGAATGGAGCAGACGCATAAGGGAAAGGCTGGGAAAGATACCCTAAGTCAGCGTAGATTTCTTTGGCTTGCTCTTTAGTCATTCGTGTGTTGTATCGCATAAAAACTCCTTTATTCTCTGAGGTGTTATCATAGCACTCATGGGTTATAGTGAGTGGTTTATTTCATATAGTTACATACCTATAAGTATATCAAAAATAGGGAAATTTATATACTAGTTGATGATGTAGGATATACAGGATAGGAAGGAACGGTTGTAAAGGTATATACCGCTAAAATCTTTTGATGTAGAGGGAGTAAAAGAATAATAAAAATACATGTGAGGTGTCCTAGCATGTATTTTTTATTCTGATGATAAGAACCATAAGGGAAGATATTTTAGTATTACGGACGATGAAATTTGTTGTATCTCGAAGCCCTACATATAACAGTTACAAAAAACTTTCACAATGACATATTTTGTCATTCCTCTTCGATATACTGAAAGTACCAATTGTTATATAGTGTTTGTTTGATGACAGAAAGAGGTATGAACATGAATTGGAAAAACAAATGGAAAGACGGATGGAACGAGATAGGAAACATGAGCTTGCGAGAACTATTTACTTTCACGAAGAAGGAAAAGTGGGCCGGTGCTATATGTATAATCGCCTTTGTAGTCGGTATGATATTTAGTATGCGAGGCGTCGAAACGATCACAGCGTCTCCTGGCTGGATTGTAGGGTATGTTCATAGAGGCGGGACTGTACCTGATTATGTGAGCTATACACCACAGAAGACCTTTGAGGACAAAGGGGATGTACAGGTGGTGACTGGTCATCATTTGCAAATGCGTCATCTCCTATGGTACTTTTGGTGGGTAGAAGAAAATAATGACTTTACCATTACCTTTGATAAACGCGTGCCGAAGGCAGAGTACTATGATCATCGCACCGAGCAGACCTATACGTTATCCTTTGATACCAACAAAGGCACTGAGTCTGAGGTGAATGAGAAATTGAATATTATCAACGATGCATCGGAGGAGTTTTTCAAGAAACCTTTCATCAAAGTGGACCGTATTCAACGTATGCGTGAGAACTATTTGTTTTCGCCGCAATCGGAGGTATCTTTGACTACACCAGTAAAAGGTCCTTTGTTTGTACGAGGTTCTGTTAAGAAAAGTGTGTAATGAGTCTTACTAATCTTGAAGTTCTATCAGCTGTTGAAGGGTGGTATAATTGTAATACAGTCAAATAGTAATCTCTCAGACTATTATGTAGCCTATACTATGCTATGCATGTGGTATAATTGTAATAACTGAGTATGATGTAGCAAGTTTTTTAGTACCTCCTAGCTATACGGGATAGGGGTTATAGAAAGGTTGCGTTAGGAATAGTAACATGTAGATTGCTAGATATGTGCTTATACAGACCTAAGCTAACAACGTGGAATAACTTGCTATATAGAGCATAGATAGCAGTAGATACATTGCGAATGATGAGGAGTCATATGAAATATACTAAGGAGCCTTTACAATTAGACAATCCTTTGGAGTTTTGGCTAAACTTCGAGGGTGAGGAACGGGTCTTTTGGGTGGACCGTCAAAGTGATCGTGTAGTGGTAGGCGCCAAACGATTGGCGGTGGTACAAGACGACAGTGATCGGGAACAATATGCGTACGTGTTTTATGGGGGCACCTTCTTTCCGACTGTGAAAGACGAAAAATGGCATAACATGGGCCATGAAATGGTGGCTTTCACCCATTACTATATTGTAGAAAATGGGGAGTCCTTTTACCTGCATGCAGGGGAGGGCATAGATATACAGCGCCATAAGATTAAGCGTGTAGACCATACGTTCACAGAAACTAGTGATGATAAACAAGATTGGGATACCTTGATGGATGCTATTTTGACGAATATTCACGCAGGGCGCATGACGAAGGTGGTTTCCTCTCGTGAGGTAGAGTTTAGCAGCCCTACAAAGTTTGATGTGGTGAGCATATTGGACCGTTTGGTGGAGAATAACCCGAATTGCTTTATTTTTGGTTATGAGAAAGAGGGACGTATCTTCGTGGGAGCATCTCCTGAAATTCTCGTGCGTCATCGGGGGGATGAAATTCTAAGCTATGCTTTGGCAGGAACAGCACCAAAGTTTGGTCCTAAGGCGTGGACGAAAGAACGATTTCTAAATGACCATAAAAATCGAGTGGAGCACAATATCGTGCGAGATCGTATTGTGCATACGATGCGACAAGTGACGGAGGATGTGACCGTAGGAGAGACAGGGATTATGGAGCTTTCACGGTTATACCATTTGCGGACCATTATCACCGCTAAGGATAGCACGAAATCCCTCATCGAATGGGGGCAATTATTGCACCCTACACCAGCCCTAGGGGGCGAGCCGCGAGAGTTGGCAATGGATTTACTGGCGAAGTATGAAGCCCATGAGCGTGGCATGTATGCAGCGCCCTTTGGATTTATGAAAGATATGGGGGACGGCATTCTAGTGGTTGCCATTCGATCTGCCTTTATCATGGATAACCGACTCTATGCCTATGCAGGATGCGGTATTGTGAGCGAATCCAATAGCGATGAAGAGTACGAAGAAACTATTAATAAAATGGGCACTATATTGGATGCGTTATAGGATGATACATTTACGTATCGATTTAATTAGGTGTGCAATAAGGTAGGATGATGAATCTGCACAAATATATTGGATAGATATATGAAATTAAAAAGGAATGTTGAGCAATCAGCATTCCTTTTTTGTACAATTTTTTGTGACCCTTTGCTATGTTTTAATGTTAGTAGTAGAAGTGGTTCTATGGGGAATGGTTCGTGTTATAGTAATATTTTTATAGATGATGGGGGAAGATATAATAGATAAAGATGAATGTCATTAGTGAGATGTCGCATGTATTGTAGTGAGCTATGTATGATAGGAGAATACGCACAGAACTCCTAAACAATGGTATAATACATAGTAGATAGTTACTATTAGATATAGTACAATACCACATATTGGTATGGGAGATACGATATGAATGAATATATAGCAAGTTTGGTGGATGAGTTATACCAATTAGGGGTGCGCCATGCGGTGTTCAGTCCTGGTTCACGGTCCACTACATTAGCCATGCTCTTTCAAAGCCATGGAGGTTTTCACACGTATATGAATATTGATGAGCGGTCTGCAGGGTTTATGGCGTTGGGCATTGCCAAAGCGCAAGGCGAACTAGCCGTATTAGTGTGTACATCGGGGTCTGCGTTGACCCATTATGGACCTGCTGTGGTGGAAGCGAAGCACAGCGGTGTGCCTATGATTATTTTGTCCGCCGACCGTCCGTACACCTTGCAACAAGTGGGGGCACCGCAGACGATTGATCAACAAAAATATTTTGGCACCGCCGTGAACTATTATGAGGAATTGTCTGTGCCTAGTGAAAGTCATTACTACACATACCCTCGTCAATTGGCACGCCGTGCCTATTTGAAAGCGAATGACCGCAAACTGGGACCGGTACACATCAATGTACCTTTGTTTGAGCCCTTGGTGCCCCATCGTGAGGAAGAGTACTTTAAACAAGGTCGTAGTGCGAAACCATTCCGACTTGTGAAACATCAGGAGATAGTATCCTTGGCATCGTTACTCAATGGAAAGCGAGTGCTCATCTTGGGTGGTCCTACTGTGACGAACCCTAAAGCAGTGGTAGACTTCGCCGATCGGATTGGCGCTGTTGTGATCGGGGATCCCTTGTCTAATTTGCGCCAATACGAGGGAGTGATTAGCACCTACGATGCTTTCTTGGCTCATCATGAACGATGGGAAGAGTTGCGACCTGATGTGGTCATCCAATTGGGGCAAATTCCTGTGTCGAAGCGGATTCAACAATGGATGGGGACCTTGACGGATATTGATTATATTACTGTCAGCCCTAATGCAGAGGTGGTGAACCCTAGTTTGACGACTACCATACATGTGATGGCTGATATCGATGTATTTTTAGCGGAGATCTATAGTGGCTTATTTGCTGTATTGGGTCTAGCTAGTAGAACAGGAGATACAGTGCAGGGATTATTAGATAAGAGTGATGTGGAAAACGCTAGCTCTTATAAATTTGGACTGGAGCGGGATATCACAGATATCAATCATCGACATAGATTAGAGGAATCTAACACAGCACATACTTCAGATCTAGAGTATGTCAGAGTATGGCAAGGTATCGAATCCGACAGTCGTGAACAGTTGGACAAGGTACAACATGAACCAACTCTATTTGAAGGTCGGACCATTCACATGTTACAACAAATCATGCCCGATGAAGGCCAACTTTTAGTGGCGAATAGTATGTCTATTCGTGATATGGATTATTTCTGGGCTGCTGGACGTTCTAAAGCCATGGTGTACGGCAATCGTGGCACCAATGGTATCGATGGGACCGTGTCTACGGCGTTAGGGCTTAGCACGAATGGGAAACCTACCGTCATGGTTACAGGAGATTTAAGTTTCTTTCACGATTTGAATGGCCTAGCCATTGGAAAAACGCAGGGGATGAACTTGACTATCATTTTGCATAACAATGATGGAGGCGGTATTTTCCAATACTTGCCACAAAAAGGGACGGATGATTTCGATTATCTATTCAATACACCGCAAGGCATTGATTACAGTGGGTTAGCGACCATGTATGCCCTAGACTATGTGAAGGTTACCACCAATGCAGAGTTAGAACGGGCGATGCAACAGTACATTGGTGCAGAGGGGATACATCTCATAGAAGTGCCTACGTCTAAAGAAGGTAGTCGTGAATTACACAAGGTCTATCGGGTGTAATAATATGAGATCAATGATTCAAGATATACGAACCTTAGATATGCAACGTATGCAGATCCACATAGGAGAGCACCACTATGGGGTGACTATAGTGGGGACGGGAAAACCGTTAGTCTGTTTCCATGGATTTTCCGAATCCGGCTCCACTTGGGATGGCATCGAGGTCAGCGGGTATCGACTGATACGCATCGATAGTATGGGTCATGGTAGGTCGGCTCGACCTATGGAATTAGGACCTTACACATTACCACAGATGCTGATCGATTTGCATACGGTTATCTATGCCGTAGCCGGTGAAAGATATGCTCTCATGGGGTATTCCATGGGGGCGAGGATGGCTTTATTATATGCATTAGAGTATCCAGAGGAAGTGACGCACCTAGTTTTGGAAAGTGGCTCTGTAGGGATAGAAGATAGAGTAGAACGACAAGACCGCTATGTAGCCGATCAAGCGCTGGCTGAACGGATTCGAGCACATGATATCACGTGGTTTAGCGAGACTTGGGCTAAGCTAGAGATTTTTAAGACACAACAAGGTTTGCCTACAAAGGTGGAACAGCAGATTAGAGGGCGGCGCTTGCTCAATAGCCCCCATGCATTGGCTTTCACCTTGGAAGGAAGTGGACAGGGGAGTATGCCTTATGTAGGCCATCGTTTGTCGGAATTGACCATGCCCGTCTGTTATATTAGCGGAGAATTAGATACGAAATATACAGCCATTGGAGCGCAGTATTTTGGCGATGTCCATCGCATTGTGCCTAAAGTAGGGCATAATGTACATGTAGAAGCACCAGAGGCGTATCAGCAGATACTGGAATGCTTTTTTTATACCGGTAGGTATTAGGGGATGTGTTGGTCATATATGCTAGAAGGATGTACGGATATGGAAATAGATGGTGTCAGGGATTCTATCTACGGGGCAGGACAACACTCGATAACATATCTAGTACAGCAATCGACCACATATCTACCACTTAATACAATGGGCTCCACTATGTTATGAAACCAACTAGTTATATATAATTCTAGTGATATGATAGAAATGAGAGGTGTCCTATGATTACAAATATCACCCTGTACCATGTGCAATTACTGATGAAGTTTACTTTCAAAACGGCAAAGGGCGAAGTAGGCATTAGGGATACTCTCATTGTTCGTTTGGAAGATGAAGCGGGCTGTGTAGGTTACGGGGAATGTGTGGCCTTTGTAGACCCTTTTTATACAAAAGAAACGGTGGCATCTTGTTGGGATACCTTATGTACTAGGTATTTACCAAACCTGTTGGGGCAAGAAACAACAACCACATTGCCACAACAATGGCTGCTGGAAGGCATGCCTATGACTGTGGCATCTGTGGAAAATGCCTTGCTCCATCTACAATGCCATCGCTTAGGTGTCAATACAGTGGAATACGTGCTACAGCAATCCTTACTACCGACCGTACCTACGGGCATTGTCATTGGCGAGGTTCCTTTGAATACTTTGGTGGATGCGGTGTCTGTTTATGTATCACAAGGGTGTCAGCGTATTAAACTGAAAGTATCCCCCAAGGATGGTTATGAACGAGTACAGCGTGTGCGTTCAGCCTATCCAGACCTTATGTTAGCGGTGGATGCAAATCAAAGTTATACCTATGAAGATATGGATAAGGTACGGGCATTTAATGAATTTGATTTAGCATGTATAGAAGAGCCCTTTCAGATAGATAGTTTAGAAACCTATCAACAATATAGGTCAATGCATGATTGGGGGATTACGACTCCTATATGTTTAGATGAATCGATTTTGGAATATGACGACTTGGTCTATGCTCATACGCATGGCTTGTTAGATGTACTCAATGTAAAAGTAGGGCGTTTAGGTGGTCTTCGAGAAACGGCCAAGGCCATTCAGTATTGTCGTGACCATGGCATCCAGTACTGGATTGGCTCCATGGTGGAATCCAGTATTTCCAAATGGATACATGTACAACTAGCGGCTCTAGGAGATACCTATATGCCGGGAGATTTGTCAGATTCGTTGCGCTATTTTGAGCGAGATTTGACTAGTCCACCCATTGTTAGTAGAATGAAAGACTGTGGTGCAAAGGGACTTTCACAGTTTGTGGAGGTGCCTAATGGTGCTGGATTGGGTGTAGACGTTGATATAGAGGCGTTAGAGGCGTATTGCATAGATAAAAAATTATGGCACCTATAACTGATTTATATACTTGTATAGGTTGTGAATGTGGTATGATACAATATACCAGTAGTGTATGAAACTATATGATATATACAGATATGATGCATTTCAAGTAGAGGTGGAACGTATCGTTTTTAAACATAAGTAAGTAGGAGGTTTGTATGACAGAGTACATAGAATTATTAAAACGTGAGGTAAAACCGGCCTTTGGTTGTACAGAGCCAATTGCCTTGGCCTTTGCAGCGGCGAAAGCGGCAGAGCTATTGGGCGTTCGACCAGATCATATTCATGGTCGTTTGAGTGGCAATATTATTAAAAATGCAAAAAGTGTGACCATTCCTAATTCAGAAGGGCGTACGGGCATTTATTATAGTCTTATTTTAGGTACCCTAGTAGGGATAGCAGCGAAAGAATTAGAAGTGTTAGAAGACCTTACTCATGAACAAGTGGTAGAAGCAGACCGTTTATTTGAAGCGGATTACTGTGATATTGAGCTAGCAGAAGGGGTAGAAAACTTATTCATCGAAGTCACTGCTGTGGCTGGTGAACATACGTCTAAAGTCATTGTTCAAAATACACATACCACTATTTCTTACGCAGAAAAAGACGGAGAAGTGTTGATTGCCTTATCTGCAGAAGAAGTGGCTAAACATTCTATGGAATTGTGCTTTGACTCTTGCTATGAATTTGCTAGTACGGTAGATGCGAAAGAATTGGAAGACATTTTAGGACCACAATTAGATTTGAATATGGCGATTGCCGAAGAAGGTATGAAAAACAATTATGGTTCCAACATTGGTAAGTTGATTATTTCCAATTCTTCTTCCATTGCGGATAGAGCACGTGCCTATGCAGCGGCTGGATCTGATGCCCGCATGGACGGTTGTTCTATGCCGGTTATGATTAACTGCGGTAGTGGTAACCAAGGGATTACACTATCTGTGCCTATTATGATGTATGCTAAAGAATACGGTATCGATCGTGACCATACGTTGCGTTCCTTAGCCTTAGCCAATGTGCTAGCTCTATACATTAAACAATATATTGGTCGTTTAAGTGCTTACTGTGGTGTAGTGAGTGCTGCTTCTGCTACAGCCGCTGGTGTAGCATTCTTGCTTAATGAATCCAAGGAAGTAGTTTGGGAAACATTATCAAATGCATTAGCAGGCACATCCGGTGTGGTTTGCGATGGAGCAAAAGCATCTTGTGCTATGAAAATTGGTATGTCCCTTGGTAATTCCTTATTAGCCTATACACAAGCAAAGACAGATAATAGCTTTAAAGCAGGCCAAGGTATTGTAAAAGAAGACATTGACCATACGGTGCAAACGGTAGCAACCATCGCCCGTGAAGGGATGAAGCAAACCGATGTTGTTATCCTAGAAACCATGTTAGAAAAGTAATCTATGCATTATTGGTATAGAGAATGAGAACAATTCTATATTGATTTTTCTAAAAGTATAGTGTATGATAGATACATAGATTGATTTCATAGTTACATACTCAGTATGTGCTATGTATAGGTTGTAACAATAAAGGAGATTTAGCATGGCAATCATCGGTAAACAACTACCAGCTTTTGAATTAGATGCATTCCGTAAACCAGAAATTATTAAAGTAAGCAATAAAACTATCGAAGGTAAATGGAGCGTGTTTGTATTCTATCCAGCAGACTTCACATTTGTATGTCCAACAGAATTGGCAGATTTACAAGATCAATACGCAGAATTGAAAAATTTGGGCGTAGAAGTATTCTCCGTATCTGTTGACTCTGCGTTTGTCCACAAAGCATGGTCCGATGCATCTCCTACAATCAATAAAATCGAATACACTATGGTATCCGATATTAAACATGAATTAGCTGACTTCTTCGAGACATTCTCTGAAGAGTCTGGCCAAGCGTATCGCGGTTCTTTCGTGGTAGACCCAGAAGGCATCGTTCGCGCTGCAGAAATCTGTGACATGGGTGTAGGTCGTTCTGCTGCTGAGTTAGTACGTAAAGTACAAGCTTGCCAATTTGTTGCAAAACATGGTGAAGTGTGCCCAGCGAAATGGACTCCTGGTGAAAAAACGTTGAACCCAGCAGATCTTGGTTTAGTTGGTAAAATCTAAAGTAAATAAACAGCTCCTTTAGTAGTTTTGTGGTTGAAGGCTCCTCTCCCTCTCTCGAATCTTCAATAACACATAATGTACTAATTGAGTGTGTTGACTATATTTGTAAACTTTCCTAAGAACACATCTTAGATCCTTTACTTCCCATAAAAACGACAAAGCATTGCTTTGTCGTTTTTATCTTTCTCAAATTATATAGTTGTATTACTAAAAAGTATCCTTTATTCATTTAAATTATTAGATTTAGTTTAGAAATTTGTATATAATAAGGAGGTAAGGTTACAAATAGAATGCATATAGGAGAATGAGAATGTTAGAAGTTACATACGAACGATTGGCAGGGATTTTTAAAGCCCTTAGCGATGAAACAAGATTGCACATAGTAGACATGTTGTCTTGTAATGAATTATGTGCGTGTGATATTTTGGCTAGTTTTGAGTTATCTCAATCTACTCTTAGTTATCACATGAAAATTTTAATTGATGCAGGTATTGTAAATTCTGTACGTAGTGGTTTGTGGACACGCTATTCCATTAATGAAGAAGCATTTGATGAATTTGTTAAATTCTTGCCTGAATTATATAAAACAAAAGATGAGTGCATTTGCGCACAAATCAAATACTGCCGTATTGAGGATGCTCCACAAGCGGTGGTAGAATAATATGAAACGTTGGATTATGCATGTAGACATGGATGCTTTCTTTGCATCTGTAGAACAACATGATCGTCCAGAATTACAAGGTCATCCAGTTATCGTGGGTGGCCTTTCTTCACGTGGTGTGGTGGCTACGTGCAGTTATGAAGCACGGAAATTTGGGGTGCGTTCTGCTATGCCTATTGGGAGGGCTAGAAAATTATGCCCAGATGGTATCTATCTATTGCCACGGATGGAACGATATCATGAAATTTCTGATCAAATTCATGAAGTGTTGCATCGGTTTAGTCCCTATTTAGAGCCCATTTCGTTAGATGAGGCTTTTTTAGATATTTCAGGACTAGGAAAACTTTATGAGTCTCCTATGGCGGTGGGCCGTGCTGTGAAAGAACAAATTAAGGACCTAACGGGGTTGGTTGCATCTGTTGGAATTGGACCGAATAAGTTTTTAGCAAAACTAGCGTCGGATTTACGAAAGCCAGATGGTTTATATATTATTCCTCATGGGCAAGAAGTAGCTCATATTAAACATTTACCGGTACGCAGATTGTGGGGCGTAGGAGCCCATATGGAACAAGCGCTACAACGAGGTGGCTTTCATCGGATTCAAGATATTGCGCAGTTAGATTCGTGTCATGAGTTAGAACCCTATTGCGGTCATCAAAGTGAACGTGTGTATTTGCTGTCTAAAGGCATTGATCATCGTCCTATTGAGTGGAATCGTGAGTTGCAATCCGTAGGAAATGAATTGACTTATGAAAGGGACTTAGTGGATCCAGAGGAAATCGACAACGAATGGCGATATTTTGCCCATCATGTAGCGAAACGATTGCGACAGAAAGGTCTCAAAGGTCACACCATAGCCATCAAAGTACGGTTACCAGATTTTACCACCAAAACAAGGCAAAAACGATTATCCTATCAGACGGATAGAGAAGATGTATTGTATGAGACGGCCTGTGTATTATATAATAAACTTAATGTACAGGGGCCGTTCCGGTTATTGGGGATTACGGTCAGTGGCTTTCACCAAGAGGTGGAGCAAGAGTCGCTCTTTCAGAGTGAAGAAACAGAACCAGATCGGTTAGCACAAGTGCTAGATACTTTGGAAGAACGATTTGGAGAAGATATTGTTACCACAGGAGCTATGTGGAAACGAAAATGGAAGGATGATACGACATCGTCCTAGGAGGATAGTATGCAACAATATATATTGGACCAGGAACAGATTGAAACATTGTTACAAGGCTTGCAGACAGCGTATGGTCATTGCAAAGAAATACAACAGCAATATGTGGCGAATTTAGAGGCGCACCATATGGAGTCCCCTGAAATGGCTATGGAAGTGGTAGAAGACTTAGAAAACTTTGCTCATATGTTGGCTCTATTGGGAAAACAATGGGAAGAACTACGTGGGCTCCAACATATGGTAACAGAGCACTATCTGTATGATATGATATCTTCCATAGAAGAGACACCAATCGTAGAAGCTGTGGCGGATGAAGGTGTGGAAGGCTATGATGTAGGGGTTGCATTAGGGGTGGACTTTGTGATGGCTGACCGTTGGCAGGGAGAAGAGTCTGTCGAAGAAGTTGTGGAAACTGTTGAACTGAAGCCAGTGTCTAGTTCGTTTATGGATTTATTTAGCAGCGCTAGTGAAACAAAGCGTATCCATGAGTATGACTATGATGACTGGGCGTTGGCAGAAGAGGACCGTACGGATTCTAGTCAAGGGGAGATCGTGATAGACTTAACAAAACAAACTAGTACAGAGTCTAATTTGTATGATGCCTTCGAGATGGAAACATCCAAAAAGAAACATAAAAAACGTTGTAAACATTGCACAGAAGATTCTCCAATACCAGAAGAACGAGACAAATGTTGTATTGTGAAACAAGAAAAAAAGAAAAAGAAGGAAAAACGCAAAGACAAGTCGAAAGATAAAAAAGAGGCCTCTTCTGTAGACAAGTGGGCGAAAAAATTGTCCAAATGGGAACGCTATGCAGAAGAACATGGTGATGCGTGGACTGAAAAAGTGCTAGCTAAGGTAGCTAAAAAAGCGGAGAAAAAAGCAGAAAAGCGAGGCATGAAAGCGGTCTTTAAGAAACATAAGTTAGATCGTTTGGCTAAGTTATCGAAGGAGGACTAGGATATGGATATCATCAGTATCATTGGATTTATATTGCTGGGGATTGCCGTAGCGACGTTAGGCACTATCATCGGTGCTGGAGGTGGTATTATCTTTGTGCCTGTATTTTTGTATTTCTTCCCTGAGTGGACGCCAGCCATGGTAGTAGGCACATCTTTGTTTACGGTAACGTGTAATGCCATTTCTGGTACAATCGCCTATGTGAAACAGAAGAAAGTTTTCTACAGTGCAGCGATTTTATTCAGTATTGCTACCTTCCCAGGGTCCATCATTGGCGCCTATGTGGCAGAATATTTTGATGCTAGCGGATTCCGATTCTGGTTTGGTTCCTTCTTGCTCATCATGTCGGGCTTTATTGGTTATAAAAATATGAGAAAAGGGGAACGCAAAGAAGAGTCCTTGCAATTAGAAGAGTTGACCTATAATAAAGTGGTAGGTGTCCTTGTTAGTGTAGTGGTAGGTTTCTTATCCAGTTTGTTTGGCATTGGTGGTGGATTAATCCATGTACCAGCATTAATTTATATGATGGGGTTTCCTACCCATATGGCAACAGCTACAAGCCATTTTATTTTAGCTACCTCCACATCTGTTGGTACGCTAACTCACTTTTTGAGCGGGCATATCCATTTTGAAGTGGCTATCCCTTGCGGTATTGGTGCCTTACTAGGTGGTCAATTAGGAGCCTATATTGCAAAACGCTTGCGTGCAAAAACAATTTTGATTGGGTTATCTATTGGGGTTGGTATCTTAGCCTTGCGTTTGATTTACACATCCCACGTATTATTCTAAAAAATAGAGAATAGATTCATTGGAGAGGATACTATGGGAAAGGGAAAGAAACGAAAACAACACCAACCACAGCCACAACAGACGATTACTACAGCCCGTTTGACCACAATGATTAAATGGATGTTGTTTATTAATCATTTAGCCTTGTGCTGGTTCTTTAATGGTCGGGCTGATATGAGTTTACTGGCTGCTAATATGCTAGGTGGCTTAGCCCTTTGTGGGATTTACTGGATGCGTTTTAAGAAGGAAATGTTTACCGATGAAGATGTAGAGCGTGGCATGCGCTATGTATTGTCCTATATTCTGATGACGATGACAGCTTTCTTTTATACCTTGGCGATGTATCGATCTGGGGAGTTAACGGATACTATGTATCTGATTATTACAGGAGCTAGTTTCTTTGTGTGGTTTTGTTTGTATAGCGCTACACAAGGGTTTATCAAAAAAAGTGAATAATATATACTACAAGTTCTCATTACGTTATAGGTAATGGGAACTTTTTAGGCTCTATAATAAATGTTGGGGCTACTCATATAAGAGTAGTCGCCAACATTCTTTTTTTGCAATAAAATAGACATATACAAACTCAAACCGTATCATAAAAGTAACCACACAATTAAGAAAGGATGAGTCATATATGTCTACAGTTAATTATACAGAAATTATCTTTA
>NZ_RQVC01000020.1:0-30395 GCF_003992085.1 Veillonella sp. CHU732 | reverse complement strand
GTATAAAATACAGTAGGAGTTATATACAGGATTATAAAGGGCACAAATGAGCGTTTAGTAGAATCATCAAAACGTGTAACTTGTGATAAAAATAGGGGGGGGTAAATAGTTCTTTCCTATATTTATTGCAAAAAGTGCATAAATTAATCAAAATACGCATTGATATTTTTCGATGTATTGGGTATAATATACTAGACAATATGTGTGATTATGTAATAGGTCTATAACCTATATATAAATGAAACACATGAAAAAACATTAAGTATGTGAACAACTAGCTAACAATGTATATTAGCTGGCATAACAAAAGTAATTTCGTTATAGTTATTTTTTTGGTGATTAGTACAACAGGAGGAAACATCACAAATGAACAAGTTATTCAAAGTTATTTGGAGCAAATCCAAGCAATGCTACATCGTAGTATCTGAAGTAGCAAAAAACACGACAGGTAAAAAGAAAATTGCTGTAGCTAGCGTATTGGCTGCATTGACAGTAAGTGCGCAAGTAGCAACGATTCAAGCGGCGATTCCAGAGGGTACAAGAAACGGCGGTGCTTCCTTAGCATTGGTAAATAGCGCAACAGCTACAGGTTCTGGTGCAATGGCAATTGGTGAAACAGCAGCAGCAGGTGCTACTAACTCTCTTGCAGTGGGTACTAACACAGTGGCTAATAGCGGTGGATCGTTAGCCATTGGTAATAATTCCAAATCCACAGGTGTAGATGCAGTAGCCGTAGGTTCTGGAGCGATTGCAAAAGAACAGGGCGCTGTTGCACTTGGTAATAATGTGCAAGTATTGACTAACAAAGCAGTTGGTGTAGGTTTCGATATCAATGTACGTAGTGCAGGTGCGTCAAACATCGGTTATAAATCTGATGTAGATGCGAACCAAGCAACAAGTATCGGTGCACGAAATAGTATTTCAGCCGACGCACAATATGGTAGTGCATTAGGTTATTTCGTAAAAGTAACTGCTAAAAATGCGGTAGCCATCGGTTCCAGTAATGATAACAGAGGTAACAGTGATTCAGGTAGAACATTGGCATCTGGAGTAAGCGCAGTAGCTATCGGTACATCTACTCATGCGGAAGGATTACACTCTCTAGGTATGGGTACTTTTGCAGCAGCAACAGCTGAAAACTCAATTTCCTTTGGTACAAGTTCATCCGCTAGCGGTGTACAATCCATTGCCATCGGTAGTGCTATGAGAGGCGCAGATGCTCCTAATGCATCTGGTGAAAAATCCATTGCGATTGGTACAAATACATCTGCGAATTCTGCTACTGCCCTTGCTATGGGTTCCACAGCAACAGCATCTGGTGTAGCAGCTACTGCTATCGGTACTGATGTATTAGCAAAAGAACAGGGCGCTACAGCAATTGGTAATGAAGTTAAAGTAGAAACTAATAAAGCAGTAGGTATTGGTTACCAAATCAACGTAAAAAAAGCTGGTGCTACTAACATTGGTTATACATCTGATGTATTTGCAAACCAAGCCCTAAGCGTGGGTGCTCGAAACACAGTAGAAGAAAATGCACAATACGGTACTGCACTTGGTTATTTCGTAAAAGTAACTGGTAAAAACGGTGTAGCTATCGGTTCCAGTAACGATAACAACGGAAACAGCGATGAAGGTAGAACATTATCTTCCGCAGATAGTGCAGTAGCGATCGGTACATCTGCTCATGCAGAAGCAACTAGCTCCGTAGCAATTGGTACAAAAGCGAAAGCACAATTGGCTCACTCCGTAGCATTAGGTGAAGGTTCCACAACAACAGAAGCTGATGGCAATGCTACAACTGGTTACTTAACAAAAGATGCTGTGAATAACTCTGGTAATGGTATCATCTCCGTAGGTAATGGTAGCAACATTGTTCGTCGAATCACTAGCGTTGCTAGCGGTACAAATGATAACGATGCAGTGAACGTAAAACAATTGAAAGCATTACGTAACGCATCCCTAAGCACAGTAACAGTGGTAAATGGTGCTACATCTAAAGACTTAGTGCCTAACACAACAGAAGGTGCTGCAGACGCTAATAAAGTAAAACTAGTAGCAGGTAAAAATATCACGTTAACAGCGAATGGTAACTCTGTAACAATCGATGCTAAAGGTGGAGCAGGCTCCATTGAAAGTGGCAATAGTGATGCTATCTCTGTCAATACAAGTGCAGATGGCAAAGTAACAGTGACTCCTAACTTGGCATCCAACGTGAATGCAGCTGGCGATGCAAACAAATTGGTAACAGCTGGTAAAGTAAAAGAAGCCTTAGCTGACAAAGTAAGCAATGATACATTAAATACAGAATTAGCGAAAAAAGCAAATGCTGCTGATGTAACTAATTTGACAAACAATAAATTAGATAAAACAGCTGAATTGCATGTGAAAAAAGGTACATATGCAGTAGCTACTGATGGATCTGTAACATTGGATAAAGCAGATGGCACAGGCACTGTGAAAGCTGATGAAGCAGTAAAAATTACTGGTTTAGCAAGCAAAGCAAAATTAGATGAATTAAAAACTGCTGTTGACGGTAAAGCTGACAAATCCTATGTAGACACTGAGCTTGGCAAAAAAGCTAGCACAGCTGATATGAATGCAGCGTTGGCTGATAAAGTAAGCACAGCAAAATTAAATGAAGAATTAGGCAAAAAAGCAAATGCTTCTGATATTACTAACTTAACAGCTGATAAAGTAAGCAAAGCAGATGAATTGCATGTGAAAAAAGGTACATACGATGTATCTGATGCTGGTACTGTAACTTTGAAAAAAGTAAATGGTACTGGTGCTGAAGCAGCAACAGAAGATGTTATCATCCAAGGTCTTGCAAGAAAAACTGAAATTACTGCGATTAACACAGAATTAGCTAAAAAAGTAAGCAAAGACGATTTCGCAGCTGAGAAAAACCGTGTGAATACTGAACTTGGTAAAAAATTAGATACGGCTACATTTGAAGCAGAAAAAGCAACATTGGCAACGCGTGATGACATCAATTCATTGAAAGATGTAATCGCTAACAAACTTGATAAAGACACGGCAGATAAATTTATCGCAGGTATGGGCAACAAAGTATCTACTGAAGATTTAAATAAAAAATTAGCAGCTGCAGATAAAGCGAATAGTGATAAATTAGATGCCGCTAAAGAAGAGTTGAACAATGCTATTACAAATGCTACTGCTGATAAAGTAAGCAAAGCAGACGAATTGCATGTAGTGGCAGATACTTACGAAGTAGATCAAACAGCTGGTACTGTTACATTACGCCAAGAAAATGGCTTGAACGAACCAAAAGCTGATAAAAACTTCACAATTTCTGGTATCGCAACTAAAAAAGATGTGACTGATTTAACAACTAAAATCAATGCAAAAGCAGATCAAACAGCTCTAGATGCATTGACTACAGAAGTAGGCAAAAAAGCAGATGCAGCCGATGTAACTGAAAAATTAGCTAAAAAAGCTGATGCAGCAACTGTAACAGCAGAATTAGCTAAAAAAGCGGATGCTGACACAGTTAATGCAGCGATTGCGAACATGAGTGGAAACAAAGTCGATAAAACTGATGAGTTACATGTGAAAACTGGAAACCCATATACAGTAGATGCTGATGGCAACGTCACTTTAAAACAAGAAAATGGCGAAGGAACAGAAGCAGCTGGTAAAGATATTGTTATCGAAGGTATCGCATCCAAAGCTAAATTAGAAGCTTTAGACACTCGTGTAGGCACTGCTGAAGGCAAGATTGATACACTAGAAGGAAAAGTAGCAACTAACGAAGAAAAATTAGGTAAACTTGATGACAAGTTAACTGATGTAAAAGCTCTTGCAGACGAGAATAAAGGTAAAGTCGATGCATTAACAACAAAAGTTGGTACTCTTAATGACAAATTAGCTGATCATGATACAAAACTTGACACTGCTAACAATGAAATTGAAGGTATCAAACAAAATATCACTAATAACCTTGCAACTAATGACGCTGTAAATGAAAAATTAGAAAACTTAAAAACTGAGTTAGGTGCTAATACAGTATTACATTTTGCTGGCGATAAAACTATCGATGATAAGGGTACTGCAGATGATGCTACAGATGATGACAATGATGCACATAAATTGTCCTTGAACTTGAAAGATCAAACATTAAAAGTAAAAGGTACTGCTAACGAAATCGAAACAACAGCAAAAGGTGATACAATTACTGTAGGCTTATCTAAAGCTGTTAAAGATGATTTGGCTAAATTGGCGGGTCTTGGCGATACAACATCCGAAGGTCGTGATGGTAAAGCAGCGACTGGTAAAGCGGCAGATGCAGCAGATGCAACAGCAGCTGATAAAGGTATCACTGGTCAAGATGGCTTGAATGGCAAAACATTAACTGACAAAGTAAATGCATTGCGTAATGGCGAAGCTGGTCCGTTAGTGTACACAGATGCTGATGGCAAACGTCTAGTGAAAGCTAATGATGGTAAATACTACTCGGCAGACGATGTTGACGAAACTGGTAATAAAAAAGGTGCTGCTACACCAGTTACTGGTGATGACCTTCACGCAAGCGTGATGAACCCAGAGGGTGCCGATAAACCAATTACATTATCCAACTTAAAAGATGGAAAAGTAGCTGCAGACTCCAAAGATGCTGTGACTGGTAACCAGTTACATACAGCAAAAGATGAAATTGCTAAGGCTCTTGGTGGTGATGCTGCTGTTAACGAAGATGGAACATTAAAGGCTCCAACTTATAACATTACAGATGCAAGTGGTGCTACTACGGCAACTGCTAATAACGTAGGGGATGCTTTAAAAGCTCTTAATGATAAAATGAATGAAGCACACGCTGGAACTGGTGCTGATATTGAAAAAATGAAAAACCTAGAAGGTCTTACCGCTGAAGGGGAAAAGAAACTCAAAAAATTAGCAGGCGATGCTGTCGATGTTAAGGGTGACAAAAATATTACTGTTACTTCTACAATAGAAGATGGAGTTAAAACATTCCATGCTACATTGAGCGAAAAAATTACATTTGGCAAACATGATGCAAATGATCCTAATGGAGATCATTCCGGAGATCCTGGTGTAGAACTTGATGGACACGAAGGAACTATCGTAGCTGGTGATCCAGATGGTAAAACAGCTGTTAAAATCGATGGTAAAGACGGTAGCGTAACAGCTGGCACAGGCGACAATGAAGTTAAGCTAGATGGTAAAGATGGCAAAGTAACTGTAGGCAATCCAAAAGGCGAAAAATTTGTTGAACTTGATGCAAAATCTGGTGGCGTAAAAGCTAATGAAGGTACTTTCGGATCTCCAGCAGATGATAATGGTGTTCCAACTAAAGAAGGTAAAAACACTACAAAAATTAATGAAGATGGTGTATCTGTAGTAGGCACAGGTAAAGATGGCAAACCAGCTACAGTAGGTATCAAAGACGGTCGTGTAACAGCTGGTGATCCAGTAGATGAAAATGGCATTCCTAAAGAAGCAGCTTCTGCTACATCTATGGATAAAGATGGTTTCTCCGTTGCAACTAAAGATAAAGACGGTAAAGTATCTAAAGTTGACATCAAAAATGGTGGTATCACAGCTGGTGTTCCATTAGATAAAGACGGTAAACCTGCAGATAACGGTACTTCATCAGTATCTATGGGTAAAGATGGATTCTCCGTAACTTCTAAAGATAAGGACGGTAATGTATCCACTATCACTATCAAAGATGGTAAAATCAGTGGTTTACAACCAGGTACTGCAGATACTGACGTAGCAACTGTTGGCCAAGTAAAAGAAGCTATTGGTAAAACAGCTGAAGTATTAGAAAAAACAGCTCAACGTGTTGACCAAGTAGGCGCACACTCTGCAGCATTAGCAGCGTTGAACCCATTGAGCTATGACCCAATGAGAAAATCTCAAATCATGGCAGGTGTTGGTACTTACTCTGGTAACCAAGCATTGGCATTAGGTCTTGCACACTATGCAAATGAAAACTTAATGGTAACGGCTGGATTCACAATGGGATCTGGTAAGAGCATGGCAAATCTTGGCGCTACATATCGCTTCGGCAGTGGAGAACATGATGACCTTCCAGAACGCTACAAAGGTGGTCCAATCTCCTCTGTATATGTAATGCAAGATGAAATTGCAGAATTGAAAGCAGAAAATGCTAGAAAAGATGCAGAAAATGCAGAAATGAAAGCACAAATTAAAATGCTTATGCAACGCATGGGTATGGCATAAAAACTAAATAACAATAGTTAAAACTGAATAACAATAGTTAAAAGTTAACTATGCATACCAAAAAGTGGGTACCAACGTCAGAAGACGTGGTACCCACTTTACTTATGTGTATTATAGAAAAGTTCAGGACATTGTTAAGGGAATGAAATGCAATGGGATTGTATTACGCACCTAGATGTCTATAATGGATTGTAGACGGGACGTATACATTGATACTTTCACAGAGAGATAGGGGACAGAACTATGGTAGAGGAAATTTCAGAAATATTTAAAAAGTTTACTGATGAGGATAATGAGATTGTTCGTAGATTTATAGAGACGGATCCTGATAGTGATGATAGGAAAGTTCACAATTAATTAATTGCAAAAATTAGAGAGCGCTATGATGAACCAGTTTGCCGAGATTATGTAGAACATAGTGATACCATTCGCTTAATTCCTTTAGAGAAGGCTTTGAAATATTGGGGATTTACTGAATCATTAAGGGAAATGTTTCCCAATGCTGTTAGGGACTGTTCTCGTCGGGAAATTTTAATTACAGATGTGTTACTTGAAAAGCTTAGAGACAAAGGTAAGACTGTACAGCGATTATTTGCTTTGGCAACTTATGATGGATTGAGTAAAATTCTTTCCCCTGTAATAAAAAATTGGATTTATAAAACTAGTTATGGATTTTATGTGTATCCATATTGTGGCAGAATTATTTTTGATGATATAGATATGGGATTTCTTGATTATGAAAGTAATACAAGGGGATATTATATTATCATTGATTTTGATATAGATGCAGTAGGTAAAATCCATACATGTCTATCTTTAAGAGAGAAATATCATGGGTTACTGTAAAACTCTTGCAAGAAGGTTAATGTAAGTCCTTTATGAAAAAGTTAGTGTAAACTGTTTATGGGAAAAATAAAATAGAAAATATCCAATAAAAGTGTTAGAATAGAGTCAAATTATATCTAGTATTAACTATAATACATGTAATATGGTTATGAGATTTAGGAGGTTATGATGAATACAGATAATACAAATAATAAAAAAAATATAAAAGTTATAACTAGTGAGAATAATAAGGAATTAGAAAAAAGGCTTAAAGAACTTTCACAAGAATTGATTGTAGAAAACTATGAACTATATAAAGAATTAGAGAACTGCTAATGCATACAATTATTCACCTCTTATTACAAGATATATTGAACTTTCATTCTGATCTTGAAAGACAGTTTGTGTTAGCTCCTGGAATACGAAATATTGGATTATTAGAGTCAGCTATTTCTACACCATTTCAATCTTTCGGTGGATGTGATTTATATCCTACAGTGTATGAAAAGGCAGCACAATTATGTAGAGGAATAACAAAGAATCATCCATTTGTAGATGGAAATAAGAGAACGGCTTTGCATTGTATGTTTATATATTTAAAGGTTAATGGATATATAATTAATGCTACTCTAGAAGAAAAGAAATCTTTAATTATTGATATAGCTTCTGGTGAAAAATCTTATGAAGATGTTGTTAATTGGCTTCGTATGTATGCAGAGCAAATATAAAAAATATTTTTATCTTTAAGAGGAACAGTTATATATAATAGAAAAAATCTCCCCAAAAGTGCTAGAATGGAATCAAATGATATTCTGTATTAATTATTGATTGGAAAGGAGTTTCT
The DNA here is from genome assembly GCF_003992085.1 of Veillonella sp. CHU732. Classification (NCBI taxonomy): domain Bacteria; kingdom Bacillati; phylum Bacillota; class Negativicutes; order Veillonellales; family Veillonellaceae; genus Veillonella; species Veillonella sp. CHU732. The sequence goes on along the minus strand of NZ_RQVC01000020.1, from coordinate 22,501 downwards.
ATGGCAATCGAGATTGGACAAGTTGGTATGGCTACGGTGATAGTGGAAGCTAACAATACAGCGGAGTACATGGGTAGTGGTACCTTACCCGTGTTTGCGACACCTGCGATGGTAGCATTGATGGAGAAAGCAGCCTATACAGGGATTCAAGGTGATTTAGGTGATGGCGAAGGATCCGTAGGGATTCGTATGGAAACAAGCCATGAAGCAGCTAGCCCATTAGGTGCAACTATAACTGCAATGGCAACGATAGTAGCTGTTGACGGTAGAAAAGTAACCTTTGAGGTAGTCGCTAAAGAAGGTGAAAAAGTTATCGGTCGTGGTACACATGAACGGTTTATTATTAATAATGAGAAGTTTATGTCTAAGGTCGTCGCTAGTTAAGTTATGTAGCCTGTGGCGATGTGAATAATAGATGAAAAAAGCCCGTGGCACACGTCTTCAGAAACGGTATTTCATAATGTTTCTTCAGACGTATACCACGGGCATTTTGTTAGCTTATTTACCTAATATGAGTCGATACAAGGCTACTACACATAACGACGTTCCTCTCAGATTAAGGAACTTTATAAGGTTTGCTACGGAACATATCTTGCTCTTTTAGTGCTTTCCTGTATTAGAAAAAAGAACGCCACAGACCTTCTACGTCTAACGGCGTTCGATGTAAATATTTATCTTTAAAATTAAACAATTTGCACAAAATATGCTATACTTATAAACAAGAGAGTCAGTAACGTGTGTTGGGCTCGTCTCTTCCTATAACGGGAGGAGGTGATACTATGACAAAGTTCGAAAAAATCTATTTGATTATTTGTATTTTGACATTAGTAGTTCAAATCATTGATTTATGTAAATAGTCAATGAAAACGCCTAACGAATGAGGTCTCGCACACCTCAATACGTTAGGCTATTTCAATTTTAGTACCTTGAGATGAGCCTAACGCCTTCGACACGTTATTGGCTCTCTTTTGTTATGTCTAGTATACCATATTTTCAACGGTATGCCAAATTATTTACGAGGGATGCGGCGCAAGATAGGGATTAGTAGCAAGGCAACTAAGATGCCGATGCCGCTGGTTAGGAAGGAGGCTGGTAGTCTTGTGACGGCAGCGATGTAGCTGTCGAGCACGGCCCACCAGGCTATGAAGTACCCTGCCGCTGTCCAAATAGCACCTACTAGCATAGCTAATAAGATACGAGGAGTAGATACGGAACGAGCAGGAACGGTAGGTCTCCAACCTACTGTTAATAAGCCCACGATCACGCCTGCTAATCCTTTAATCACGATGGAGAATAGGGTGTATTGGGAATGCCCCATGATAAGGTCAAAGATGCCAGATCCGATGGCTCCAGCGAGGCCCGCATAGAATCCGCCGAATACGGATGCTATGGAGAATAGAGCGGCGGAACCAAGGTGCACCATAGCGCCTGTTGGTAAAGGTACTTTAATAGTCGTAAATACGATGCATAAAGCGGATAATAATCCGATATAAATGATATCTTTTGTTGTAGATCTTGAGCTAGTAGATATAGCCGGTTGTGTATGCTGAGATGTTGCTGTGTTAGTAGCTTGAGTCATATCATTGTTTGTTTTGTAAGTGTTCATGAAACCTCCTAATTATGGATTGGGAATAGAAATTAAACGATCTAATAGCAGTTCAAGGGCTAAGCCGTCACGAAGAGAACCGATTGTTTTGTGGGTGAATTTGACTGCCTCTGTAGTAAATTGACCGGCAATGCGAGATGCCTCTTCTGGTGTATAGCCACGTAGTACGAGGGCCGTCAAGATAGCTGTGAAAGTATCACCCGTTCCGTGTGCTTTCACTTGTACTAATGGATTGGATACCCATGTGATAGTATCGGTGCTGCCACGATAGACGGCGATGAGGGCAGAGTCCTCCGATGGCAAACTGGATAGGACCACATATTCGGGGCCTTGGGCGTGTAAACGGCGGCACATGTCATAGATGACTTCTTCTGATTGAGGTGTTGGATCATAGGGCATGTCTAAGAGGAAACAAGCCTCTGTGTAGTTTGGCTTGATGATGAACGCTTTGGTGATGAGTTTACGCATTTCTTTCACCATTTCATCATTGTAGATGGAATACAGCTTACCATCATCTGCCATAGCAGGGTCCACCACAACGAGTTTATCTTTGCCGAACCGTTCGATAGCATCTTCTACGAGACGAATTTGTTCAGGTGATGCGAGGAAGCCACTTTGAATGGCATCGAAGGTGATGTCGTTTTTGTTCCAACAGTTGTAGAAACTTTCAAGGTGATCCGTAATGTCCACCAATTCAAAGTTAGGATACTCTAAATGATTGCAAAGCACTGCTGTTGGTAACGGAATCGGTTGGCACCGTAGGGCACTCACTAAAGGGATGAATACAGTGAGTGAACAACGACCGACAGAACTCATATCTTGTATGGATAGTATAGTAGGTACGTGATTCATAGGACACTCTCCTTTTGTTTGTAATAGATACCTTCACATAACAGCACCACTATGATGCTTGTAATATATGTTTTCCCATTCTTATAGTTATGGATAACATCTTGGGGCTTGTTACCTAGTAAACAAAACCTGTACAGGCGCACTATATGTGAAGAAGGATATTCTAAGAATGCTCTTAGTATACACTTCCACAGTGTCATACGTAAATACACAGAAATTATAAAAGTATCAGGACAGATATGTAAAAACTAGAAATTATTGTCATGTTAACGTATAATAAAGAGATACATAACAATAGTTTGGAGATTGAATATGAGTGTTTTAACTGTAACCAATGTAACCCATGGATTTGGGGCAAGACAAATATTAGATGATGCATCTTTCCGTTTGCTGAAAGGAGAACACGTGGGCTTAATCGGAGCCAACGGAGAAGGAAAGTCCACCTTTTTAAATATCATTACGGGCCATTTGATGCCCGATGAAGGCAAGGTGGAATGGTCAAACCAAGTGACGGTGGGCTATTTAGATCAGCACAGCGTTCTAGAGAAAGGGATGACCATTCGTGATGTACTGCTAGGGGCCTTCGATTCTCTCTATGGTATTGAGCAACAATTGCAAGATGCCTATTTAGAAATGGGCGATTGTTCTGAGGACAGAATGAATGAGCTCATGGAGCTTACCGGCGAATGGCAAGAGATGTTAGAGCAACGTGGCTTCTATGAAATCGATGCGACCATAGAGCGAACTGCCCAAGGCTTAGGGCTGATGGATATTGGTCTTGATCGTGATGTCATGGATTTGAGCGGCGGTCAACGGACGAAGGTATTGCTCACAAAGTTGTTATTAGAGCAACCTACTATTTTGTTGTTGGATGAACCGACGAACTATTTGGACGTAGATCATATTAAATGGTTGCAAAATTATTTGCAAAACTATGAAAATGCCTTTATCTTAATCTCTCATGATGTGGAGTTCTTAAACTCTGTTGTCAATGTGATTTATCATATCGAACAAGCACAGCTCACAAGATACACTGGCGATTATTATCAATTCTTAGCGGCTTATGAAGTAAAAAAGCAACAAGCTTTACGTGCTTACGAGCGTCAACAACAAGAAGTAGCAGATATGAAGGATTTCATTCAACGCAACAAAGCTCGTGTAGCTACTCGTGGTATGGCAAACTCCAGAGCAAAGCGCCTAGAAAAAATGGAAATCCTAGAGAAACCACAAGAAAAGATAAAACCATCCTTTGGGTTTAAAGAAGGACGTACACCGAGTCGTTTTATCGTAGATGCGAAGGACCTTGTTTTGGGCTATGATGAGCCATTGACACGTCCTGTAGAAGTGGTGATCGAACGAGGTAAGAAAATCGCCATCCAAGGTGTGAATGGTTTAGGGAAAACGACTTTATTAAAAACCTTGTTAGGCATGATTCCGGCTTTATCTGGAAATATTGAAAAAGGTGAGTTTTTACAAATTGGTTACTTTGCCCAAGAAGACAGTCGAGATAATTCGAAAACTGCGTTGGATTACATTTGGGATGCCTACCCGTCCTTGACGAATTCCGAGGTGCGTGCAGCTCTTGCTCGATGTGGACTTACCAATGAGCATATTACGAGCCAAATGCGTGTCTTATCTGGTGGAGAAAATGCAAAAGTTCGTCTCTGTAAATTGATGCAGGAATCCTATAATGTACTTGTATTGGACGAACCGACGAACCATTTAGATGTAGATGCGAAGGCAGAATTGGCACGGGCATTGCAGGCTTTTAAAGGGACGATTGTTCTCGTCTGCCATGAACCAGAATTTTACGAATCTTGGGTGACCGATATTTGGACCATCGAAGATTGGACTACGAAAATTATTTAGGAGATGACTATGAAAGAACTAGCTCTAGACGGTGTGCGCCAATTATTAGAGGGCCTTGGTATCGATCTTGAAGCACAGGGTATGACAGATACGCCGAAGCGTGTGGCCACGTTATTTGAAAGCTTGTTTTCTGGACGTAACAGCACGGCCGAAGAGGCTCTAGGTGATGTGTATCCCACGGAACATACGGGCCTTGTATCGGTGAATCACATTCCTTTTTATTCCATATGTGAACATCATTTGATGCCTTTCTATGGCAAAGTACACATTGTGTATCAGCCACGGGATGGCAAAGTATTTGGATTGGGCCGTTTGAAAGCCTTGGTAGATGTCTTTGCGAAACGCCCACAATTACAAGAACGATTTACCCATGACATTGCCACATCCTTAGTGGAAGATGGTCATGTGTTGGGTGCTATGGTCATGGTGGAAGCCACACATTTATGCATGCTTATGAAAGGTGAAGTAGCACAAGAAACGGTAGCGAAAACAATCGTCGCCACCGGTATATTAGAACCCGTGGGAACAGTACGGGAAGAAGCTTTGGTGTTATTAGGAGGTAACGATCATGTTTAAGTACCGCAAGTACAATTGGCAAGATGGTAAACAATTAGAGCTAAAAGATCGCACATTGATTATGGGTATTTTGAATGGTACTCCTGATTCCTTTTCCGATGGTGGTCGTTATAACACTTCTGAAACAGCCGTAGCTCATGCAAAAGAAATGATACAGCAAGGCGCAGATATCCTCGACGTAGGGGTAGAATCTACACGCCCAGGGCATACACAAATTTCTGTGGAAGAAGAAATTCAGCGTATGCAGGACATTTTATTGCCTGTCTTGGAGGTAGCAACAGTACCTGTTTCTGTAGATACGTATCGTGCAGAAACAGCTGATTTTGCCTTGTCTCATGGGGCTCATATCTTAAACGATATTTGGGGCTTGAAATATGACAAAGATATGGCAGCAGTAGCCGCGAAATACGATGTGCCAGTGATTATTATGCATAACCAAAATACTACAGATTATGATGATATCATCGACGATATGAAAGCATTCTTTTTCTCATCTGTGGACTTAGCCTTGAAAGAAGGCGTAAAACCACAAAATATATGGCTTGACCCAGGCATTGGCATTGGCTTTGGTAAAGATTATGCCCAAAATGTGGAGGTCATCCAACGGTTGGGTGAGATTACTGTCTATGAATATCCTGTGTTATTAGCGCCTAGCCGCAAGGGTTTTATCGGTACGATTTTAAATGATCTGCCAGCGGAAGAGCGGGATGAAGGGACGGTGGCCACTTGTATTACTGGTATGATTCAAGGCGTGGATATGGTGCGTGTTCACAATGTGGAAATGCATAAACGTGCCATCACGGTGGCAGATGTACTATTACGAGGTGAGTAATGGACAGAATTAACTTGCGAAACATGGCGTTTTACGGATATCATGGCAATTTGGCTAGTGAAAATGAATTGGGACAACGATTCTTTATAGATATTTCTCTTGGTGTAGATTTAACGAAACCAGGACAATCTGACAGTATCGAAGATTCTATTAATTATGTCGATGTATACGAACGGACAAAAACGATTGTGGAAGGTCCGCCACAACGTTTGATTGAACGAGTGGGTACACTCATTGCGGATGATTTGTGGAATACCTATGATGGAATTGTAGGACTTTCAGTGACGGTGCGCAAACCAGAAGCACCTATTCCAGGCATTCTGGATTACGTAGAAGTTGTGATTACACGAGGTCAACTATAATGTACACCTATTATATTGGCATCGGTTCGAACCTAGGTGACAGGGAAGTGTATTTAGCATTCGCTGTATCCGAATTGACGAACACAGACGGTGTTCACAGTGTAAGCCATTCCAGCTGGATTGAAACACCTCCGTGGGGTCCCGTAGAACAAGGTCCATTTTTAAATGGTATTTTGAAAGTAGAATCCACTCTAACACCTCTTGTTATGTTAGATACAATATTGCATATCGAACGGTTAGCAGGGAGACAACGAGAGATTCACTGGGGACCTCGCACATTAGATTTAGATATTGTTTGGATAGAAGATGAATTCGGACATCCTGTACGAGTGACTGAAGCTACGTTAGTGGTACCTCATCCGTATTTTTGGGAACGCCAATTTGTGCTGGAACCCCTGCAGGAGGTATATCCAACATTCACCTATGAAGGGGTGTCTATTGATAGTCGTCTAGAGGCATTACGAATAGTAGAAGCGTAAGAAGCATGACACATAGCCTACTTGTAGGCTTATGGTGCATGTCTGACAGAGTGTATCATTCAGATAAGAAGATATAAGGAGCAGTATATGGGTTCTTTTTTTAGAAAAGGGTGGGTAAAGTTTATCCTTCTCATGTTTATATTTACGGCTATTACATCGCCTATTGTGGTGTTGTTTGGGCCCTTTGACAATATTAAACGTACCGTCGTAGGGGCGATTTTACGGTCTCGCCATCCGCATTATATTACGTGGCTCTATACGCCTGAGGAAATTCAGAAAATTGTGGGTACGGTAGGTACTGGTGAAAACCAAGAACTGTTTAAGTTTGATGTGAAAGAAGATACATCCTTGAATTTGCGTAAGATCGAGTCCAATCGGTATACGGGATATTTGTTAGAAATTCCAGATCCACGTCGTATCCAAGTGGCAACGGCACCGCAATTGAATGAAAAAGGAGAGACCACTAGCAATATTGCGCGCCTCAATGGAGCTGTAGCTGCCATCAATGGTGGTGGGTTCCACGATCCAAACGGAACGGGTACAGGTCGTTCTCCTTATGGATTTATTTTGCATGATGGAGAGTATGTCATCGGCAAAGACGTAGGACCTGATGAAGATGTAGATTTCATCGGTTTTACAAAAGCGGGGAACTTAATTGCCGGTACCTACAACAAGCGGGAATTGAAAGAAATGGGCGCTAAAGAAGGTTTGACCTTTGGACCCCCTCTTATCGTGAACGGTAAAAAGATGATCACCGATGGTGATGGTGGGTGGGGCATTGGTCCTAGAACGGCTATCGCACAAAAGAAAGACGGTACTGTTTTATTCTTAGTTATCGATGGTCGTCAAGCCTACTCTGCAGGGGCTACCTTGCGTGATGTACAAGATATTTTATACCAAGAAGGGGCTGTCATTGCGGCTAACTTAGATGGCGGTTCTAGTACGACTTTATTTTATAATGGTAAAACTGTGAACAAACCTGCCGATTTGTTGGGTGAACGCATGATTCCTACTGTATTTATCGTGAAATAGGAGAGTCTATGAAAACCTTTGGAAAAGTAACGACAGCCTTTTTGTTGGGCTTAGTTTTACAAGGCGGTGTCTATTATTATTTAGACCAAGTATACTTAGCGCCTACCACGAACTTTCAGGTCACCAATGGGGAAGAAGTAGATAAAAATTTTCCTGACGTGAAAGAGGGAACGCGCTATTATTCCCACGATCATAAATATATGGCAGTGGTGGAACAGAATCGTGTTGATATATACACGGCGGGCAAAGAAGCGCCAGTTACGTTGGATTTAAAAGAGCGAGAAGTATCCTATTTTGAATGGATGTCAGATCGCAACTTAGCCATTGTTGGTTTATTCGGTGGAAAACATGATGATATTGTATTAGCACGAATTGACCCTGAGGCACCAGATCATGAAATTGATACGACTATCAATACGGTCCCACGAGGGTCACGGATTACTGATGTGGCATATTCTGCGGCAACGAACGTAGTGTATATGAAAGTCCGCGTAGGTGATGGAGCTTACCGTGTGTATCGTACGGATGCGAACTATGATACTCGTCGTGTGTACATGCAAGCCTCCGATATTGGTCGCATCGGTATGTTCTATAATGAAGATAGATTCTTTTACGATAATGCGCGCACTGGTGATGTATTCATGTTCAATGGTACAGAAGGTGGTTGGCGTGCCATCAATCCTCCTGGTAAATTCCGCCTCATTGGTGTGACGCAAGGTCAGCTAATTTATATTGTAAAAGTGGATGACAAAAATCGTGCCCTAGAGGCCTATGAGGGTAAATTAGGAGTAGGATTTAATAAAATTTATACCTATGATAACCCAACGGAATTAACAGAAATTACGGTAGATTCTATTCTGAAAGACAAGGAATCTGCTAAAGACAGTGCTTCTACAGAGAAAAAGAAGTAAAAATGTAACTATATTTTATAGCTTGCAGTAATAAAATTCACTGTATTTTGTAAAAAGCTATAACAATTAGTCATAATAGAAACGAAATTGTGGAAGATGTGGAGAGGAGGAACTGTAAAATGGCAAAATTTAAAATCCAAAAAGGATTAAGTGATGCAGATATGATGAAAGGCTTTGTTGAAGAAGAAACATTTGAGACTGCCCTATTGAAAGATGATGCTAAGGCAACTAACAAAGTAGTAGGAAAGCCGAAAGAGCAAAAAACGGAAGATGATTTTTACCAAGAGTTTTTAACAGAGCGGATGAAAACGGAAATCGGCAAGTTATTACTAGCGATAAAAATGGATTATTTCAAAGATGACATAAAGGATTTTTCTATTCAGGTCAAGCGTAATGGTAACAATATTGTATTAGAAACGGCGCCTAAAAAGGTAAAATAAATCTAAACAGTTGACAATGAATATCGTAATATATATACTGAAATCCCTCTAAAATAGTGGAAAAACATGGTAGTACATCGATAAAATTCATATGACTAAAAAGCATGTACTTTGGTTGACAAATGTCACGTTTAGTAGTCTAATATAGTTATGTACATTATACATGAGATAACTGTTACTCATGTATTTAATAATTCCCCTTCTATCAGGTGGTAGAGTCTTGATAGGGAAGGGTCAATGTGAAGGAGAAGGATTATGAGTGCAAAAAGAGTAAGATTAGTAGAAACAGTTCTTCGTGATGGTCATCAATCTATCTTGGCTACACGTATGCGCATGAAACACATGCTTCCAGCATTACAACAATTGGATGAAATTGGTTATGATGCTTTGGAATGCTGGGGTGGTGCTACATTCGATAGCTGTATCCGTTTCTTGGACGAAAACCCATGGGAACGTCTTCGTACATTAAAAGCAAACTTAAAAAACACACCATTGCAAATGTTACTTCGTGGCCAAAACTTATTGGGTTACAAACATTATGCTGATGATGTAGTAGAAGCATTCGTTCGCAAAGCAAAAGAAAACGGTATGGACCGTATCCGTATTTTCGACGCATTGAACGATCCTCGCAACATGCGTGCTGCTATCGAAGCTGGTAACAAAGCAGGCGTTCATGTACAAGGTACTATGGTTTACACAATCAGTCCTGTACACACTAACGAAAGCTTCGTAAAAGTAGCTAAAGAATTGAAAGAAATGGGTATCGATTCCCTTTGCATCAAAGATATGTCCGGCTTGTTAGCTCCATACGATGCAGAATCCTTAGTAAAAGACTTACGCAAAGAATTTGGCGAAAAATTCGATATCGACTTACACAGCCATTTCACTTGCGGTTTAGCATCTGCTACATACTTAAAAGCAGTTGAAGCTGGCGTTGATATCATCGACACTGCATTGAGCCCATTCGGCCATGCAACTAGCCAACCTGCTACTGAATCTATCGTTGAAATCTTCAAAAACACTCCATATGATACTGGTTTAGATCTTGCTAAAATGCGTGAATTAGCTACATACTTCCGTGGCGTTCGTAAAGAAATCGCTGATGAATTTGGCTTGACTCCAGCTCATGAAGTATTGCCAGAAGTTCGTCATTACCAAATTCCTGGCGGTATGTTGTCCAATACTCAAAACCAATTGAAAGAAATGGGTATGGCTGATAAATTCTTCGACGTAATGGATGAAATGCCTCGCGTTCGTGAAGATCTTGGCTTCCCTCCATTGGTAACTCCAACATCCCAAATCGTTGGTACAATGGCTATGATGAACGTGTTGTTCCAATCCCAAGGATTGCCTCGTTACAACACTACACCAGCTGAAGTAAAAGACCTAGTTCGTGGTAAATACGGTCAACTTCCAGCAGCTGTAAAACCAGAAATTAAAGAATTAATCATTGGTGATGAAACTCCTATCACTCATCGTCCAGCTGATGACGTAGCTCCAGAAATGGAAAAAATGCGTGCTGATCTTGAAGCTAAAGGCTTCACTGGCGTAACAGAAGAAGATGTATTAACATACGCTATGTTCCCAGAAGTAGCATTGCAATACTTCGAAAAACATGCAACACCTGTAACTCAAAAAGTGTTGAACTACAAAGGTGAATAGTTAATCCTTACATTCACATATAAAAAGCGACCTCTTTATGGGGTCGCTTTTTATTGTATTTACATCGTGAGTATGCAGGTAGTTAGGGTTCTTTGACAAAAGACTGGGATTAGTCTACCTACTCATTTTTTCCTATAACCTAGAGATTACTTTTGTATGAGTAGCGCCAATATGTAGTATGGAGACTTAGTTATTGCGAATGAGGTTTACACGGAACTGTGGAGATATGCTATAATACAACTATACATAAGACTAGAGAAAAGGTATAGATAAAACGAGTAGATATATATTGGGAGTGGAGACCATGGAGAACGGTACTAAAAGACCGAGACGTCCTGTCAAGGCGAAGGCAAATGGTATGTGGAAAAAGGTGCGCTACGCTATAGTTATCTTGTTTGCACTTGTATTAGTGCAACAAGTATATACGATTTATAGTTTGCATCAAGAGAAGCAACAGTTGGAGCAACAATTACAGGAATTAAAAAAAGAAAATGAAAGTTTATCAGAGCAAAGGAAATTGTTAGAAGACGATAAACATATCGAGGGTGTAGCACGGGAAGAACTTGGTCTAGTGAAGCCTGGGGAAGTTCCCTATGTTCGATAAGGGAAAGTGATACAAGAGTATCACTTTTTTTGTGCAACTTCGCTAGGTATTACACCAGTGAAGATAAGTAAGGATGTTGTAGAAAGTGAAACATGTGATGGAAACGTATAGAGTAGAAGTAGGTATGAAGTTAGGGATTGTAGATTTAGGATCCAATTCGTTTCGAGTATTATTGGGGACGTATGACGGTTCAACATGGCAGAATGAACCAAAGCAATTATGGACTACACAATTAGGGAAACGTAGTAGTGATGGACTATTAACTAAGGAAGGTATGGAACGTGGTTTACAAGCACTTAAAGAAATCTGTGCGGTGTTAGATACCTATGGTGCCACTATCCGCATTGGTCTTGCTACAAGTGCCATTCGAGAATCAGGGAATGGACAGGACTTCTTAGCACAAGCTAAGCAAGTGTGTCCTATGGAGTACCGTGTGCTAAGTGGTGAAGAAGAAGCTACCTATGGATTTAAGGGGGCTACGGTCTATGAACATCCAGACTTTCACTATGCTACTATTGATGTAGGGGGAGGGAGTACGGAAATTGCCTTGGGTGATGCAAATCATGTGTACTTTGCAAAATCCTATCCTGCCGGTGCTGTGCGTATGCAAGAAATGTCCGCAGAGGGACCACAACGTGTATGGGAAGAAACGGTGCGTATGTGGGATGAATTACCTATTGAAGGCACCTTTGGTGAGTTCATCGGTATTGGCGGAACTGCTACGACGTTGGCGGCTATGGATTTGCAAATGGAGGACTACGATCCAACGCGTATCCAAGGCCATCGTTTAGACCGTGGTACCATCGAAGCTATGATACTACAACTTCGCTATATGAGTCGTGAGGAACGATTGCAAGTGAAAGGTTTGCAACCAGGTCGTGTAGATATTATCGTTCCGGGCGCAGAGATTATCACGTCCCTTATGGATACGTACCAAATTGGATCCATTGTGGTTAGTGAAGCGGATGGATTAGAAGGGTGGCAATCACAATATGGTGGAAGATAGAGATAGTTATTATTTCTGGGTACCCTTGGTAGATAGCTTGTTAGATGCTTATGAAAGTCAAGGGGACTTTCAAACGGTGATAGAAGTAGAAAAAGCGAATGAAACACGGAAGCATATGGAGATGGTGGTACCGTTGCTGACGATGGAAGAATTGGCAGAGCAAGTGGACCATAGTCGCCACATGTTGGGCAAATGGTATGGAGAGGACTGTATCAATCAGTATCATACATATCGTCAGCGCATGTTTCACTGTACTAGACCGATGAATCGCAGCGAAGAGAAAGCTTTGTACGGAGATATGTGGACTACTCTGTTACGGTTGCGACAAGCTGTGACGGAATCCATGGATGATGTGATTACAAAGGATACACCTGTATTGCTCGCCTGTTCTGGTGGGGTGGATTCTATCGCATTGTTGCATTATCTGTATCTAGAAGGGTTCACCAATGTAGGTGTGTTTACTATGGATCACAGTCTAAGATTCGAAGCATCGGAAGAAGTTACCTTGGTAGAATGGTATGCGTTGCAATTTGGTATGCCCTGTTTTACAGTGAAAGAACATGTCATGAAAAAGGCCGAAGAAGCAGGGGTGTCTTTTGAAATGATGGGGCGCCAACTGCGGTATGAACATTTGCGAGACATCGCAGAGGACAAAGGGTATGAATATATTGTGACTGCCCATCATTTAGACGATCAAGGAGAAACCATTTTAGCGCATCTATTGCGTGGTTCTGGACTAGAGGGATTACAAGGCATGAAGGCTGTAGCAGAAGATGTGTGGCGACCTTGTTTAACTTTGCCGAAACGGGTATTAGAAGACTATGCGAAGTGGCTGCATTGTTTTTATGGAGAAGATGCGTCGAATCTTGATACGACCTATGATAGAAATTGGATTCGCCACGTGTTAATACCTACTTGTGTAGTACGATATCCACAAACGGTACATGCTTTGTGCCGATTAGGTGCATTGGCGCAATGTGATGCCTCCTATTTTGAGCAAGAGGTGACACGGTTAGAAACGGACTATGTCAGTCATACTGACGAGGGTATAGTGTTGGATAAACGAGGATTGATGGATGAGCATGATGCCTTGGTGAGCCGGTTGTGGAAACGAATATTAGGGCCCTATGTACGTCCAGAACAGCTAAGCCAAACGGTAATGGATAGCTTACTTTCACTGGTGAAAGGACCAAGAGGTAAAGAATTTCGATTCCGTCAGGTGCAAGTTTTGGCGTCATATGATACAATTAAGATTGTTCTATGTAGTGACATAGAAAAGAAATAGACCTAACTAATAAGGAGTTACTATGATACCAGAAGTGAAAGAATTATTGCTTTCAGAAGAACAAATTCAAAAACGAGTGGCAGAATTAGGCCGTCAAATTACAGAAGATTATAAAGGTAAAGAAATTGTCCTAGTAGGTGTATTAAAAGGGGCTATTGTATTCTTTACAGATTTAGCACGCCATATTGAAGGCGATGTAAAAATGGATTTTATTTCCTGTTCCAGTTACGGTAGTAGCACTGTGAGCAGTGGGGTTGTTCGTATTTTAAAAGATTTAGACCGTCCAGTAGAAGGAAAGCATGTCATTGTAGTAGAAGATATTGTTGATACAGGTACAACGTTGTCGTATTTACTAGAAAACTTGCAATCTCGTAAGGCAGCAAGCGTTCGTCTTTGCTCCTTGTTGAATAAACCAGAACGTCGTAAAGTCGATGTCCATGTAGACTATGAAGGCTTTGTGATTCCTGATGAGTTTGTCATTGGGTATGGTCTAGATTACGATGAACAATATCGTCAACTGCCGTATATCGGCATTTTAAAAGAAGAAGTCTATCAATAATCGTTGATATATTCGACAAAATTTGATATGATAAATAAGTATCAATTTAGATTATAGATGAGAAAGGAGAAAAATTTGAAGCGAGGCTTAAAAAATGTACTCCTCTATTTGTTGATAATTGTCGCAGCAGTGGCAGCGATTAACTCTTTTTCTGAAGGTACTAAAAATAAATCAGAAATTACATATACATCGTTCCTACAAGAGGTACAACGAAAAAATGTAGAGAGTGTCACAATTACAGGAGATCATTCGATTACAGGTAAATTAAAATCTGGTACAGAATTTGCTACCTATGCACCAAGTGATGCAGGTATTTTTGCAAAACTGTCCGAAGGTGGCGTCGATGTGACAGCGCAACCTCCTGAGCAACCAGCTTGGTGGGTAAGCTTATTAACATCAGCCTTACCAATTGTATTGATTATTGGATTCTGGTTCTTTATGATGCAGTCTACACAAGGTGGATCTGGTCGTGTTATGAACTTTGGTAAATCTCGTGCTAAAATGCAGGGGGAAGGCAAAGTAAATGTAACATTTAAAGATGTGGCTGGTGCAGATGAAGCAAAACAAGAATTGGAAGAAGTGGTTGAATTTTTGCGTAATCCAGGCAAATTCAATGCTATCGGTGCTAAAATTCCAAAAGGGGTTTTATTATTTGGCCCTCCAGGTACAGGTAAAACCTTATTAGCTCGTGCGGTAGCAGGGGAAGCAGGGGTTCCATTCTTCACTATTAGTGGTTCTGACTTTGTAGAAATGTTCGTGGGTGTCGGTGCCTCTCGTGTGCGTGATTTATTTAATCAAGCTAAGAAAAATGCACCTTGTATTATCTTCATCGATGAAATTGATGCGGTAGGACGTCAACGTGGTGCCGGTCTTGGTGGCGGTCATGATGAACGTGAACAAACCTTGAACCAATTATTGGTAGAAATGGATGGTTTCGGTGCCAATGAAGGTATTATTACGATTGCCGCTACGAACCGACCAGATATTCTAGATCCAGCTTTATTGCGCCCAGGTCGTTTTGACCGTCAAGTGACTGTAGGTCGTCCTGATCTTCGTGGTCGTGAGGCAATTTTACAAGTCCATGCCCGTAATAAACCGTTGGATCCAGATGTGGATTTAAAAACCATTGCGAAAAAAGTACCTGGCTTTACTGGTGCTGATTTGAGCAATTTATTAAATGAAGCAGCGTTATTAGCAGCTCGTCAAGATCGCAAATCGATTTCCATGCATGACTTAGAAGAGGCTAGTGAAAAAGTAAGCTATGGTCCTGAACGTAGAAGTCATGTGGTCAGTCAAAAAGAACGTGAATTGACTGCTTACCATGAATCTGGACATGCTATTGTGGCTCATTTGTGGCCGAATGCAGATCCTGTTCACAAGGTAACAATCATCCCTCGTGGTAGTGCAGGTGGTTACACAATGATGCTTCCACAAGAGGAGAAAAACTATATGACTCGTTCCCAATTGTTAGCACAAATTCGTGTGGCCTTGGGGGGACGTTGTGCAGAGGCCATAGTACTGAAAGAAATCAGTAGTGGTGCTTCTGGAGATTTACAAATGGTGACGAACATTGCTCGTGAAATGATTACTCGTTTAGGTATGAGTGATGAGTTAGGACCATTGGTATTTGGTGAACACCAAGAGCAAGTCTTTTTAGGAAAAAGTTTAGGCTCTGAACGCAATTATGGCGAAGCAGTAGCTGAGAAAATCGATAATGAAATGCATCGCATTGTGGCAGAGGCATACGGTGATGTAATGAACTTGTTAACAGAAAATATCGATTTCTTACATAATATGGCGAAAGCTTTGTTAGAAGAAGAAACCATTGATGCTAAACAAGTAGAAAACTTGTATCGCTATGGTACTCTGATGAGTCCAGAAGAGACACAAGCAAAAGCTGAAGAGGAAGAAAATAGTAAAAAGTCTCCTTTAGAAGCGGCTGGTATTGTAATGCCAGATAAAATTGATACATCAAAAGAATAATCTGAGATACTATAGCCAAGGTATCTTCCCTACGGGGAAGGTACCTTTTGTGCATCTGTTAAGAATGTAAGACAGTGACTATAGTTTGGCTGTACCAAATTTGCATAGCTTTAAGTGGTGAAATACTTAGAAAAGACTTGCAATTTATGTAGGACCTCTGTACAATCGTATTGTAAACCTCGCTAAAGGTAAGGAGGCGACAAGCCGTGAGAGATGAAATACTTGACTTTTTAAAAGCAAACAGAGATCAATTTGTGTCAGGACAAGCTATGTCTGAAGCATGCCATGTATCACGCACAGCGATTTGGAAACATATAGAAGCATTACGCAAGCGTGGCTATGTGATTGAATCCTTCACTAAGAAGGGATATCGATTGTTGGCGGAGCCAAATCTGATTAGCCCTGAAGAGATGGAAGGTGTACTGCAAACAAAATCATTTGGTCGTTATTATGTATATGAAGAACGGTTAGACTCTACAAACAGTATTGCTAAAGCATTAGCTATGGATGGAGTTCCAGAGGGAACCGTAGTGTGTGCAGAAGAGCAATCCTTCGGTCGTGGTCGCTTATCTAGAGGTTGGTACTCTCCCTATGGAAAAGGAATTTGGTTTAGCTTAATATTAAGACCAAAATTTTTGCCTATGGAAGCATCAAAATGTACCTTGATGGCAGGCGTAGCCTTGGTGAAAGCATTCCGTGAGTTGGGGCTTTCAGAAGCGGGCATTAAATGGCCTAATGATATATTGGTAGGATCTCGTAAAATGGTGGGTATTCTAACAGAAATGAATGGCACCATGGAAGAGATTAACTATATTGTACTAGGGATTGGTATTAATACACACACTACTATTGAGGAAGTCAGCGAAGATTTGAAGGATAAAATTATGTCCTTTGCGATAGCAGGTATAGAGGTGAACCGTAAAGAAGCCTTTGCGGTGATTTTAAAAGCTTTAGAAGAGCAGTATGAAAAGGTGTGTCAAGAAGGGTTTGATTCTACCTTAGAAGAATGGAAAGAATATAGCGTAACCTTGTATAAAGAGGTATTGGTAAAAGCCCCAGATAAAGATTACATAGGCTATGCTAAAGATTTAGATAGAGATGGAAATCTGATCGTTCAATTAGAGGATGGACGTGAGGAACGTATCATAGCAGGGGATGTGTCTATACGCTCCACTGGAGGAGGATATTAAGATGTTATTAGTTGTAGACGTAGGGAATACGAATATCGTATTAGGCGTATATGAGGGAAAAGAAATTATGGCTCATTGGCGCATTTCTACAGATCGTGGGAGAACTACTGATGAATATGGCATGTTGTTGAGCAATTTATTTCTTCATGATCCAAAGGTGAATAAAGAGGATGTAGAAGCTGTCATTATTTCTTCTGTAGTACCTCCGTTGAACCCTACGTTAGAGCGTGTGTGTTTGCGCTATTTTCACAAAAAACCATTATTCGTAGGCCCTGGTATTAAAACAGGTATTTCTATTAAATACGAAAACCCTCGTGAACTAGGAGCCGATTTAATTGTAGATGCGGTGGCTGCTTATGAAAAGTATGGTGGAAACTTAATTATCATTGACTTTGGCACAGCGACGACTTATTCTGCTGTATTAGATGGTGGTATATACTTAGGGGGTGCTATTTCTCCAGGTATTGGTATCTCTGCAGAAGCCCTATTTGGTCGCACTGCTAAATTACCACGGATAGAAATTAAAAATCCTGGTCCTGTCATTGGTCGCAACACAGTTGGTGCTATGCAGGCAGGCGTATTATTTGGATATGTTGGACAAGTGGAAGGCATTGTGGCTCGTATGAAACGAGAAATGCCAGAGGATACAAAAGTGGTGGCTACTGGAGGCTTAGCGCCTCTCATTAGTGCTGAAACTGATGTGATTGATCACATTGATCCAATGATGACATTAGAAGGATTACGACTTATTTATGAAAGAAATCAATAATACATCCTGGCACATAGGACATGTCATAATTCCTGGCCGTATTGGGTTAGCGCCCATGGCGGGATTTAGCGATGTGTCCTATCGCTTATTAGCAAAAGAAATGGGAGCCTCTTTCGTGTGTACGGAAATGGTGAGTGCCATGGGGATTAAATACAATAATGAACATACAAAAGAATTGCTCTATATGGAAGCGGTAGAACAGCCTGTTTCTATGCAAATTTTTGGGTCAGATCCAGAAGCCATAGCCATTGGAGCAAAAGTAGTAGAGGCAGCGGGAGCGCCTATAGTAGATATTAATATGGGCTGCCCTGTGAAAAAGGTAGTATCTTCTGGAGATGGCTCTGCGTTAATGAAGACTCCAAAGTTAGCCATGAAGGTGGCGGAGGCAGCTGTGAAAGCAGTACATATTCCAGTGACTGTTAAATTGCGCCTTGGATGGGATGATACATCTATCAATGTAGTGGATATGGCACAACGTATGGAATCCGTAGGAGTCGCTGCGGTAGCTGTTCACGGTCGTACTCGTGAACAGATGTATAGTGGTAAGGCCAATTGGGATTACATTAAAGAGGTGAAGTCTGCTTTGCAGATTCCAGTGATAGGTAATGGTGATGTGAACTCTCCAGAAAGTGCGAAAGCGATGTTGGAATACACCGGCTGTGATGCGATCTTGGTAGGGCGAGCGGCGCAGGGGAATCCGTGGTTGTTCCGTCAAATTAAAGACTATTTAGAAACAGGGCAGTATAATCAGAATCCAACAGGCTCGGAGCGTATTGCTATGCTCATTCGTCATTATGATTTGTTGTGCCACTACAAAGGTGTAGATTTGGCGACTCGTGAGATTCGAACACATGCTAGCTTTTATATCAAAGGATTGCCAGAGGCAGCAAGATGGAGAAATGCTTTGAATGTAGCTATGGGTCGGGAATCATTTATCAACGTTGTAAATGACTATAAAACATACTTGGAAAGCTGTTCTGGGCATACAATGTAAGGTGTTTTGTGCATTCTGAAAGGGCATGAAATCTTATTATATTGAGAATAAAGAAACTTCATAAGCCTAGAATGTATTGTAAATACGGGATTTTTTTAAGACTAAATCAGTACCATTATGAGAAATAGTAAATTGACATGGATGATATTTGTAACTATAATTAAATCAGAAATACCAATTTACTTTTTTGCATAGATCATAGGGTGATGTCATGCAATGAATGGGTATATATAGCGTGACTCATCCAACATTTAGGGGGTGTATGTATGGTCATGAATGGTATTTATTTAGTTATTGCCTCAGCGTGTATCTTAATGTTAGGATATCGTTTTTATGGGGCATTCATAGCGGCGAAGGTATTAACTTTAGACAAGTATCGAATGACGCCGGCTATGGTTCACAATGATGGACACGATTATGTGCCTACGAATAAATGGGTCACATTTGGTCATCATTTTGCAGCAATTGCTGGGGCAGGTCCTTTAGTAGGACCGGTAATTGCAGCACAATTTGGGTACTTGCCAGGTACTCTGTGGATTCTTATCGGCTCCGTATTTGCTGGTGCAGTCCATGATATGGTTATTCTATTTGCATCTATTCGTTATGATGGTAAATCCATTGCGGATATTACACGTGAAGAGATTAGCAAAATTGCAGGTTTAGGTGCTATGCTAGCGACGTTATTCTTGCTTGTTATTACATTAGCAGGTATGGCAGTAGTAGTAGCCAATGCGCTTCACGGCTCTGCTTGGGCATTTTTCTCAGTGTTTGCAACAATTCCTATTGCAATTTTTATTGGTATTTATCTACAATGGTTGCGTCCGGGAAAAATTCAAGAAGCAACAATCATTGGGGTTGGTCTTATTTTTGCAGCTATTATCTATGGTCCCAATGTAGCGGCTAGCGAATATGCATCTTGGTTTATTTATGATTTGAAAACAATTGAAATTATGTTAGCTGTCTATGGCTTCTTCGCAGCAGCATTACCAGTTTGGTTGTTATTAGCTCCTCGTGATTACCTATCTACCTATTTAAAAATTGGTACTATAGGAGCCTTAGCACTTGGTATTCTAATCGTTATGCCTGAAATCCAAATGCCAGCAGTGACAGAATATATTTGGGGTGGCGGTCCTGTATTGAAAGGTTCTGTATTCCCATATATTTTCATTACCATTGCTTGTGGTGCTTTATCTGGGTTCCATACGGTTATCGCAACAGGTACAACACCTAAAATGTTAACAAATGAAAGAGAAGTATTACCTATCGGTTATGGTGGTATGTTAACAGAATCTTTCATTTCTATGATGGCAATGATTGCAGCTACTGCACTGCATCCAGATGATTATTTTGCAATCAACTCTACGGCAGAATCTTTTAGAGCCTTGGGACTTCAAGTGCATGAATTACCAGCGTTATCAGCTCTAGTAGGGGAAGACTTGATGCATCGTCCTGGTGGCGCTGTATCCTTAGCAGTAGGTATGGCACATATCTTCTCTCGCCTACCTAATATGGATCATTTATTGGGCTATTGGTATCACTTCTGTATTATGTTTGAAGCCTTGTTCATCATGACTTTGATTGATGCAGGTACTCGTGTAGGTCGTTACTTATTACAAGAATTACTTGGCTTATACTGGCCTAAATTCAATGACCAACATTGGGCTCCTGGTGTATATGGTTGTGCTGCATTGATTTGTATCATGTGGGGATACCTAGTATTACAAGGCAACATTGGCACAATTTGGCCATTATTCGGTGTATCTAACCAATTATTAGGTACGATGACATTGGCAGTAAGTACAACAATCATCATGCGTTTAGGGAAAAAACGGTATGCTTGGGTAACAGGTGTTCCAACTATTCTTATGGCGATTGTAGCAGTCGCTGCTGATATTGAAAACGTATTCTTCAACTATATTCCAGCTGGTAAATGGATTTTAGTGGCCTTCTCTGTAGCTATGTTTATTATGATTCTTGTTGTATTAGTAGAGGCAATTCGTAGTTGGATTCGATTATCTACATTACCACAAGATTTTAGAACACAAGAAGAAGTAGAAGCTGAAAGTTACGCTAAATTAGCAAAACAAGCAGAAGCATAATATACATAATTAGTATGTTAATGAAATAGACATGGCTCCTTGGGGACTATGTCTATTTTCATATTTTTCTTGCAATTCAGACTAGAATGTTGTACAATAATAAGGCTTATTGATGGTAAGCATCTTCCTACCCCTATGTAAGATAGGGGCGTTAGTCCGAAAGAGGAGGTGATTTTGTATGAACAAATACGAAGTCATGGTGATTGTGAAACCAGCTGATGAAGAGACAAACAAAGCTACTTTTGATAAAATTGAGGCTTTAATTGCTCGTGTTGGCGGTACAGTTGAGAAAGTTGACGTTTGGGGTAAACGCCGTTTAGCGTATGCAGTAAATAAACATACTGATGGCGTATACGTATTGATTAACTTTGAAGCAGCTCCTGGCGAAATCAAAGAAATCGACCGCGTACTTAAAATCGACGATAACGTTCTTAGACACCTGATTGTAAAACACGAAGAATAATAGCCTAAGGAGGTTGAGGATATGAATTCTGTACAACTTTTAGGGAATTTAGCTCGTGACCCTGAGGTGCGTTACACAAAAACTGGTCGTGCTGTTGCTACTTTCACAGTAGCTGCATCCAATACATATGTGGATCAAAATGGCGAGACTAAGGAACAAACAGCGTTTGTAAATTGTGTAGCTTGGGGAAAATTAGGAGAAGCTGCGGGAAACTTGCGTAAAGGCAGCCGTTGTTTTGTAGAAGGTCGTATTGCGACTCGTTCTTACGAAGCACAAGATGGTACAAAACGATATGTAACAGAAGTAGTTGCTAATTTCGTGGGACAAGCCTTAGATACGCAATCATTTGATGCCTTTGACGGTGGTGCATCCAATTTTGATGATTTTGGTGCAGGTTCCGGTGCAGGCGCAGGTGAAGAAATTCCGTTCTAAGCTAAGAACTCCACAACTATATCAAAGGAGGTTTCTCAATGAGAAGAGATAGAGGCAGAAAACCAAGAAGAAAAGTATGTAACTTCTGTGTTGACCATGCTGATCAAATCGACTACAAAGATATTGCTAAACTTCGTCGTTTCACGACTGAACGTGGCAAAATTCTTCCACGTCGTATTTCTGGTGTTTGTGCTAAACATCAACGTAAATTGACACTTGCAATTAAACGTGCTCGTGCTATCGCGTTGTTGCCATTCACAGCAGAATAATTCAATACAAAATGAAAACCCAGTAACTAGCCTAGTTACTGGGTTTCTTGTTTTATAAAGGCTCTATAATAAATGTTGGGGCTACTCATATAAGAGTAGTCGCCAACATTCTTTTTTTGCAATAAAATAGACATATACAAACTCAAACCGTATCATAAAAGTAACCACACAATTAAGAAAGGATGAGTCATATATGTCTACAGTTAATTATACAGAAATTATCTTTA